>CALMVM010000324.1:13856-22836 GCA_937873255.1 uncultured Verrucomicrobiota bacterium
AAGGGTTTCGTGGCGCTGAAGGGTCACGATCACCGGGCGATCTTCCATGGCGTGAATAACCGATTCCACATCTTCTGGGAACGCCCTTGGCGTGCCGACGAGGTGCGTGGCAGCCAGTTGGTGTTCATCGGCAAGAAGCTCGACCCGGACGCCATCGAGCGCGGGTTGCGCGCCAGTCTGGCGTGACCTGACCGGCTGCCGAGAGCGCTTTGAGCGCGTCTATCGTTTTTCTTTGAATGCCGAAATAAATCGCTCAAGTCCCTTGTAACGGGTGATTTCGTCTGGCATCGACCGGAGTTTTTTAACCACGAAGCCTGCAATGGTGGGTCGGGCCATCACGTCTGCCCACGCGAAGCTGGCGATGCGAATTCCGAACGCAACTGATCCGGTGCCGGGTAGTTTGACGAGGTGTTGATCCTCGACCCGTATGAAGACTCGCTCCGGTTCGGTCGTGGCTTCGAGTGCCGGGATCGGTTCGTCGGGATGTTGATTGCGAAGCGCGGAAGCGCTCAACCCCCAATTGGCGCGCCGCCAGCCCTCGCCGGGCTCCAGCCGCGCGAAAAATGTGCCGATCTTGTCCGCCAGTTCCACGTTGAGATTGGGAACGGCGTCGTGAATCCACATCAATGGACGTTGGATTTTACCTTCCAGAGACCATCGGGAAGGGAAACAAACGTTCGCCCACACCAGCGACCAGTCTGGCGGCTGAACCAACAGAAGGTCCGGTTCCAGAACCACGCCGAGTTGACGGTTGAACGCCCTTCGGCCGGCTTCGTCCGTGGCGACGGCTGCGCCTGCCGGGAGATGGAGAAGCCGCGCGAACTCTGTCGCGGCGTCGTGTCCCTCTGGCGTAACCAGTGTGTGACGCTCCCCGGCCCGACCCAGGATTGCCTCTTTTTCCGAGCGGATCGCCTGACCGGCCGGGGTAGGCGCGTAAAACTCCGTCGTCGGAAAACGGCGCAGGCCCATCCTGTGCCGGTAAGCGCCTCCCTGCGCGAAGAGCGACGCGAGCAGTTCCCAATCTCGCGGATCGCTGGCGACGGTTGGCTCAGGAGATGCCATCTTCGGCGACACGCGCCGGCACGATAACGGCATCCTTCATTCCATGCAGCAGCTTTTTGTCCGCCGGACAAACCGTGGCGAGGACTCCTTGCAGCCGGGCTTTGCCGTCCTCCAGGAAGTAGTACGGACACAGCCGCACCCGGCCGCGCATCGTGACAATCTCCCCCGACGCCGGGTCCAGGTACGGTTGCTCGACCAACCGGCCCTTGTGGAAACGTTGCAGCAGCATCGGGTTGGACGGGAACCGGGCCAGCGCGCGTTCGATGGCCTGCCGCCATTCGCCGTGCGAGAGGTCTTGCGCGAGATCGACCCCACGGCTGCCCCAGGCGAGTTCGGAATAACCGCTGATCTTGAGGATCAACTCGCGCTGTTTCTGGCTGAAGCCGGTCAACTCGTGCCAATCGTTGATTTCCAGACCGGCGATCACCGCCTGATGGGGCAGGGGCGCGGGATCGAGAATCCACGTGTAAGGAATCACCTTTTGCAGCTTGAGCCAATGCCGCTCGCCCAATTCCCGCCGCCAGAACGCCTGCAAGGGCCGCGTCCAAAACAGCGCGAACCACATTTTTTCCTCCATGTACGGCTTGAAGGGCGGCGTAACCCGCGCCGAACCCTCCCGCGCGCGTTCCATCAGCCACGGGGCGACGGGCAGATTCGGCAAATCGAAGTGCTCGAAGAATCGGTACACATCCAGCGGACGACCCGCCTCGCGGGCGGATTCGTAATCCAGCCGGAGCGTTTTTTCGGCGGTCCCGATGACCTTCCACGGGGCGGCCGAGTCCGTGGAATCAAAGGTCGGACGCGCGTTCAGTTGCTCGGCGAGCCAGTCCATCTCCGGGCGGTACGTCGCGGCTTCCTCGCTGACGACGATGTCGCCACCGGGGAAAATCGATGCGAATCCATCGAGCATCCCGCCCGCGCCGCCGACCACGTCGTCCCCGAGCGCGGAATATGTCTGGTTGAGCCACGCCGTCAGGCCGATGCCGCCGGGCACGCTGTCGAGTTCGGCGATGGTGAAGCCGCGCTCGGTGGGAATGATGTCGGGGCGGATAACGCGTGCGATCTCGTCGCGGAAGATACGCTCGCGGCTGAGCGCGACGAGTTCCTGCGGCTTGCCCCGGTCGAGGTATTCGGCGACCCAGGGCGGCTGTTTCCCCTTGACGCTGAGGCGGTAAAGCAGGTTGCACGCGCGCTGGAAGAGATGCAGCCGGTAGCCGAGTTTTTCGAGTTCGTCGACAAACCGCGGCGACAGCGAAAAACCGCGGGGCGAGAGCAGCCACTCCTTTTCCGCGAACAAGCCTTCGGCGGGAAACGCGTCCCGGATGGCCTGGACACGCCGATGGTCGTCGCTCACTGGCGCGGGGTGGATCATGCGGCCTTTCAGGCGTCGGCTTCGCTCGCCCGGGATACCAATCGGCAGTCCGCACCGTAACCCGGAGTCGGCCGCCCGCAATCCCAACTAGATCGCATCACGCCAAAATCTTCAGTGCCAACCGGACCAGGTCTTCCGCCGGCGGGGCGGCGGAGCCGGGTTTATAGATCTGCTTGATCGCCTTATGGGCGTCCACCTGTTTGTACCCTAGGGAAATGAGCGCGAGCACCGCGTCGCTGATGGCGACCTCGTCAGGCGTCGGCGCGTGCGAGGAGCTGGCGGCTTCCCAGGTCGCGGCCACGCCGAGTTTGTCACGCAGTTCGAGCACCATACGCTCGGCCGTTTTCTTGCCGACACCGCTGATTTTGGAGAGCGACGAAATGTCATTGCTGACGACGGCGTTCTTGAACGTGGAAACGCTCATGCCGCTCAGCACGGAAAGCGCCATCTTCGGCCCGATGCCGCTGACATTGTTGACCAGCAACCGGAACAGGTCGCGCTCCGGCACCGACATGAAGCCGTAGAGGATGTGCGCGTCCTCGCGGACCTGGAGATGCGTCAGCACCTTGACCGGCGCGCCGGCGGCCGGCAGCCGGTCGTAGCTGGAAAGGGGGATAATGACCTGATAGCCGACGCCGCCCACGTCCACGACGATCTGCGTGGGCAGCGACTCACTCAGGACGCCTTGCAAAAAAGTGATCACGGCGGGAGATCCTTCCGGGGACTCGCGAGACCGGATGGACCGGCGGGAAGGAGATTAATCGCCGATTTCCTCGGCCTTGCGCGCGAGCCGGTTGGAGAGGATGAAAAAGCTGGGCACCCACAGACCGATAAAAATCCCCGAGCGTTCGCCGCCGGCGGGGTCATCGGCCTTGCGCGAAAACCAAGCCACGATGGACCCCACGATGGAAACGAAACCGAGGGCGAGGCTGAGGTCGGACAGGAAATACAACTGGGTTTTGGTGATTTTGTATTCTTCGATTTCCATGGAGTGCAGGTTTCCCACCGAATCGGGACAGCCGAGGGCATTGGCCGGATGGAAAGTGGGGCGCGCATTGACAGATGCGCGGACCGTTGTTGAGTGAGACCTGCCGCCCGCCATGCGTGGCGACCAATCTATGAGAAAATTCTTTCCTGCGTTGATGGTGTGCCTTGCCCTCGGTGCCGCCGGGGCGGCGGTCTACCTGTTCGAAAAACCTTCCAACGGGGCGGGTTCGACGGCCGCTATCGCCTATCTGCCAGCGGACACGCTGGTGTTGCTGGCCGTGCCGGACCTGAACAAGACCTGCGCGGATTTCAAGGGCACCGACCTCTACAAAATCTGGTCCGAGCCCGAGGTGCAGGCTTTTCTGGAAAAACCGCTCTCGAAGCTGCCTCCGCACGCCGAGTGGGACGACGCGTTCGTCCGCGCCCAAAAACTCGGCCTGACGAATCTCTTCGTGGCGGTCACGTCGCTGGACGAAGCGTCCAACGAGCCGCACGTCGTGGCTGGCTTCCAATTCAAGGGCAGCAACGCCGAGGTCGATGCCCTCCTGACCAAGCCGAAGGCGGACCTCCTCAAGGCGCATCCCGCCGCCAAGGCCGACCTGATCGACTACTCGGGCCACCACATCGAGACGGTCAGCTACGAGGAGCACTATTCTCTGGCGTCCGTTTACGTCGGCGACTGGTACCTGGTCTCGAACGACCTCGCCCTGCTGAAATCGACCGTCGATCACGCCGAGAACCGCGGCCCCGCCGCCAGCCAGCCGACGCTCGACAAGGACGCCGATTTCGCCAAGGTGATGGCCAGGCTGCCGGGCAATCATGCCACCTTGATTTTCGGCCGTCCGAGGCCGTTCCTGTCGAAGATCATGGACCTCGCGGCGGCCAGCGGCCAGCCGGTGGACGCCAAACAGCGCGCCGAGGCCGAGAAGGTCCGCGCGATCGGCGCGACGACCGGCTTCGAGAACGGCAAAATCCGTGATTCGATCTACATCCACGCGCCGGGCCTCGACCAGGAACTGGCGAAGTTGCAGATGGACTCGCTGTCGCTCACGACGGCCGACACGGTTTTCTACGCGGCGAGCATGCTCAACATCCCGAAAAAATTCGACCTGCCGGAACCGTCCGACGGCGAGGCCCGGCCGGGTGCCAACGGTCTGGCGTTCCTGCAAGGGTTGGGCGAGCTCTTCAAGGAACACGACGTGTCGCTCGACGCCTTCCGCGCGGCTTTCGGCAACGAGGCCAGCCTGCACATCGACTGGCCCAGCGGCAAAACGCAGCCGACGCTCGTCGCCTCCCTGAACGTGCGCGACCAGGCTGCCGCGAACCATTTCGTGGATAATTTCACCGCCGCGCTGACCACGAGCACTCCCTGGGAAAAGTCCGAGGAGGACGGGCTGACTTTTCACTCGATGCCGCTGCCGTACTCGGTCGGTCTGGCACCGACCTTGACCGTGACGCCCAAGCATCTTCTCATCGGCCTGACCACGGACGACCTCCGCGACGCTGCCGTCCGCGAGAAAACACCTGCCGCCAATTTCACGGCGAGCGAGGTCTACAAAAAGGCCAGCGGCGACGTGGAAAAACCGAACACCGCCTTCGCCTATCTGGACAGCAAAACGTTCTTCGAACGCTTTTACGGCACGCTCAAACCCTACGCGATCACGGCGGCGTTTCTGATGCCGCAGGTCAGCGAATACGTGGACCTGGGAAAATTGCCCGAGGCGGAGACGATCTCCAGGCACCTGTCAGCGACCGTGCTTTCCCAGACGTACGGCCCGGACGGCTGCTTCCTGGAATCGGTGGGGTCGTTCACGTTCGGACAGGCGACCGCCGTTGTTTTCGGCGGGGCCATCGGTGCCGCCACGCAGTACATGCCCAAGCCGGGGGCGGAGGAAGTGGATGCCACCCAACGTTCGGCACGCCCCCCTTCAAATCCCTAATCTTTTGGCGCGGAGACAGTTATGTTTGGAAAACGAACGGTTTTCGAAAATTAACCTTCGCTTCCCGCCCGGTGTGGTATAGTATGCGACCACTATGGCTATGACTAAGAAAAACGCCTTCTCCCGTCGCTTGCCCGATCTTGTCACCGAGGAGTTGGTGGCGGTTCTCACCTCGAAGAATTCGTACGAGTTCAAGGAATTGTTCGACCTGGTGCATGCGAATCTGCGCGCCCGCAACGCCGCCAGCGGCGGGGAGGAGATGCTGCGTTTGCGCGCCTACGAGAAACTCCAGACGCTCGTCTCGCGCGGCATGGTCAAGAAAACCGGCAAGAAGTACAAGGGCCTGGCGTCGCTCGCCAACGCGATTCCGACCGTTCCCCCGCCCACGGCGGTGACGACGACCGCAGCCGTCGCGGCGGCGGCGGTGCCTCTGGCGGGTTAGTCCATCGGACGGACGGTTTTCATTTTGTGCCGGGGTGGTTTGCGCCGCCCCGGCTCCTTTTTATGATCCGCGATTATTTGCCCATTTTGCTCCAGGCCGTCGTGGCGATTGGTTTCGCCGCCGTGTCGCTGATCGTCAGCGTGATCTTGGGCAAGGTCGGCAAGCGCACGAAGGTCAAGGATACCGCGTACGAGTGCGGAATGCTGCCGGAGGGCAACTCCCAGCCGCGTTTCAGCGTCAAGTTCTATCTCGTGGCGATGCTGTTCATCCTTTTCGACATCGAGATCGTGTTCATGTATCCGTGGGCGGTCGTGTATGCGGACATGATCAAGGGCAGCAAGACGATCCTCTGGAGCATGCTGAGTTTCGTGTTCATCCTGACGGTCGGCTACGTCTACGCGTTGAAGAAGGGCGTTCTGAACTGGAAGCGTTGAGGATCGCCGCATGGTCTCGCCCAGTCCGTGGCGGGCCGGCGGTGGGTCGGATGCTCGTTCCCGCATGGTACACCACATCGTTCTCTGCAAGTTGAACGAGGGCCTGGGCGACGCGCAGGTGGAGTGGGTCATCCGCCAGTCGCGCATTCGCCTGCTCAAGATCGCGGAGGTCCGCGCGATCAAGTGCGGCAAGCGCATCGAGAACGGCAACGGCTGGGGCTTCTTTTTTTCCGCCGATTACGAGTCCATGGACAAGATGGCGCTCGGGCATGCTGACCCGGTGTACCGCAAATTTCTGTCCGACGTGGTCGCCCCGCACGTCCGCGAGCAAATGGCGCTCACCTACGAGATGGAGCCGGGCAAGGACACGCGCTATTCCTGAAGCCCGCCGCTCTATCGCGGCAGGCGGTTGTAGAGGGCGACATATTCGGCGGCCGTCCGGGCCCAGGTGAATTTCCCGGCGTGGATCATCGCCCGCTGACGCAGCGATTCCCAATTCTCGGCAGACTCCATCAGAGCGGGAGCACGGTGCGCGAGCGTGTCGAAGAGCGCGGCGCGCGTGTTCTGGTAGAACACTAGGCCGAACCCGGTATCCGTCCCCGGTTGGAAATCGCCGGCGATCTCCCGCAGACCCGAATGCGCGCGTGCGATGGGCAGCGTGCCGTACTTCAAGCCACGCAGATAAGCCTGCGTCGAATGCAGGTCGCCACCGAGGAGAAGCTGGAAATCCGCCCCGGCGAGCGCGAGGTGCCTGAGCCGTTCGTCGGGATCGCGGACGAGAGCGAACCGGGCGGGGTGCTTGCGCGCGGCCGTCTCGAAGGCAATCGCCGCCGGCAGGTGCGCGGGGAGGCCACCGAGGGTGATGAAGCGCACATCGGTGGCGAGGAGTTGATCCGAGTGGCCGGCGAGCAATTCGAGCAGCGGACGATCCTGCGCGGCGGCGAGATCAAGCAGGAACACCGGGCCGGAGGCATTTTTGGCAAGGCCAAGTTGACCGAGCAGGAGGTTGCGGCTGGCGAGCTTGCCCGCAAGATTCGAGGGCTGGAAGCGTTTGGTGAGGAGGGGGTCCTTCGCCGGATTCCATGTCCGCTCGTCGAGGCCGAGGGGGATGCCGTGCAATTTACCGGCGTTTTCGCGCAATACGGCGTCGAGACCGCCACCGTGGTCAGCCGTCTGTAACGCGCCGCGCTCCAGTTCGCCTTCGACCACGAGGGCGGAAGCCGCGAGAAGACCGCTTTTGAGGAAATTCAGGCGGCCGTAGAACTCCACGCCCGTCGGTCGGAAATGTTCCCAGCCAAGATTCAGCAAGTTGAAATCCTCAATGGGAAAACTGCCTTGCGCGGACGGGTCGCTGACCGTCAGGACGCTGGCGAAGGGCAGATGCTGGGTTTTGAAAAAGAGCGGGGCGAGCGCGCCGGGCCAATCCTGGATTTGGAGGATATCCGGCGCGGGGTTCAGGCGGCGGGCGAGTTCGACGACGAGCTTCGAGAACAACACGGCGGCCGGCGCGTCCATGTGAGCCGCTCCCGGCGCGGTCTCCGCCAATCGGCCGAACGTCGCCTCGTGACGGAAAAGAAACATCTGAAGCCCGTCGACCGTGCGCGCCTCGCCGACCTGGACCGTGACCCGTTCGTGACCGAGCGGGACGCTGATCTGCACGCCGGTCGTCTTGATTTTCAGCGCCGTCGATTTTTCGATGGCCGGCAGCAGCGGGCCGACGACGCTGACCTCGTGGCCCGCGCGCTGGAAGGCCAACGGCAGGTTAAGTACGGCGGCGGCCTCGTTTTGCGCGTCGGCGGAGATCAGCGGCGTCAGGTCACTGGCGGCGACGAGAATTTTCATGGGCGGGAATCTAGGAAAATGCCGCGCGGATGCAAAGCCGGAAGAACGCGTCGTGTCAAAACCGGACCAGACCCAATCAGAATCGGTCCGCACGGTAAGCGCAGTTGCCGCCGATGTACGTGGCGGCGACTTCCAACGCGTCGGTCAAAAGCGCGAGATCGGCCTGGAGCCCGGGGACAAGCCGGCCGCGTTCATTATCTTGGCGCAACGCGGCGGCGGGGTTCAGGCTGGCCATGCGCACCGCTTCGTGCAGGGGGACGCCGACGGTTCGCACGAGGCAGCGCACGCCCTCGATCATCGTGGAAACACTTCCCGCCAACGCCGCGCCGTCCGTGGTCATGCCGACCCCCTCGCGTACGACGCAGTCGCGTCCCGCGAGCCGGTACGCCGCGCCCTCCGGCAGGCCCGCGCCCGCGCTCGCGTCCGTGACGAGGCAGCTCCCGTCCCGGCCCTTGGCGCGGTAGAGCATCCGCATGAGGGTGGGGGAGACATGCCGGCCGTCGGCGATCAGTTCGCAGCGAATGCCGGGCTCGGCGAGGGCGTATTCGAGCAAGCCCGCCACCCGGAAGGCTCCGCGCCTGCGCGCACCCGACATGGCGTTGAACACGTGCGTGACCTGCGACATCCCACGCGCGTGGGCGGCGGCGGCTTCCTCGTCCCACGCGTCGCTGTGGCCTCCGCTGGCAATGACGCCGCGTTCGGCCAAACGCCCGATGAGATCGAGCGCCTCGGGGAGTTCGGGCGCAAACGTCATTTGGGTCATCACGTCCGCGAAGTCGAGAAGGCGCTCCACGTCGTCGTCGGCTGGATTCCGGATCAGGCTCAAAGAATGAACGCCCGCCTTGGTCGCCGCCAAAAATGGCCCCTCGCCGTGGATGCCGAGCAACGCCGCCCCGCCGGT
>CALMVM010000324.1:22846-31053 GCA_937873255.1 uncultured Verrucomicrobiota bacterium
GCCACCGGCGCGCAGCCGACAGCACGCGCAAGATTTCCTCGGTCGTCGCCGTGGTGGTCGTCAGCGCCGCTGCGGTGGTCCCGCCGCTGGCGTGAAATTTCAGGATCGCGTCGAAAGCCTCGTCATCGGCCTCCATCGCGTCGCGGTGGAGCGCCCCGTGGACGTGCAGGTCGATAAAGCCTGGCGCGAGGTACATGCCGGTCCCATTCACCACTTCCTCGCCCTCGCGCGCTTCGAGCGGCTCGCCGCCGGCTTGAACCGCTTCGATCCGGCCTCCGGTCGCGCGCAGGCTGCCCCCGGCCGCGAGCCGGTCGGGCAGGGCGAGGGTGACGTTTTGAAACAGCATCCCGCCCGGCCGTTTACCAGGCGTAGTCGCTGACCTTGCCGTGGCGATCCAGCCAGAGCGAGGTGTGCTCCATCGTCAGCGTATCGATGGACGCTACCATCTCGCCCGCCACGACGGCGGGATCGAGTTGGGCGTCGCCGCCGCCCATGTCGGTGCGCACCCAGCCGGGGGTGACGGACACGATGCAAATACCCTCTCCCTTGAACTCGGAGGCGGTGATGCGCGTGAACATGTTCAGCGCCGTCTTCGACGCGGCGTACGCGTAATAGTGCTCGCGCTCCGGCGGTTTGCGCGCGAGCGAGCCGATCCCCGACGAAACGTTGACCACGCGGGCCTGCTTGCTCTTGCGCAAGAGTCCGAGAAAGGCGCGCGTCGTGCGCAACGGTCCGAGCGCGTTGGTCTCGAACGCGTCGCGCACCTGGGTCATTTCCAAGGCTTCGAGCCCGTCGTGCGCACGGCCGGGGGCAACGCCGGCGTTGTTGATGAGCACATCCAGCCGGGGGAAATGTTCCTCCGTGTGCTCCGCGCCGGCCGCGACGGAACGGCCGAGGTTCACGTCGACGCGCAGGATGAGCAGATCGTCGCGGTAGGTTTCCTTGAGCGCGTGCAGTTCGGCCGCCTTGGCGGGTTGACGGCAACTCGCCGCCACGCGGTCGCCGCGTTCGAGGTAGGCGCGGGTCAGCGCGAGGCCGATCCCGCGATTGGCCCCGGTGATGAGGACGTTGAGCTGCTTGGACATGGGGAAAAGCTGCCGCTTTTATAAATCCAGAAGCGCCCCCCGCTGCAAAGCCGAAAAAGAAAAATCTTCACGGCCGTGCCGGCTTCGGGTCAGGGTGTGTTGACCTCTTCGCCGGCCGGCGGTTTGGCCGGGAGGCTCAAAACGCGGCCGACCGCGTGCAAATATGCGCGCGCGCTGGCCTCGATGACATCGGTGCTCGCGCCCTTGCCGGTGATGAGCTTGCCGTCGCCGAAATCAACCTTCAGCGTGACCTCGCCGAGCGCGTCCTTGCCGCCAGTCACCGCCTGCACATGGTATTCCGTGAGATGGCCTTGCCGGCCGAGGATGCGGTCGATGGCCTTCATCGCGGCATCGACGGCTCCGTTGCCCGGGGCGGAATCCTGGAAGATTTCGGCTTCCGCGTCCGGGGCCGCGCCGGTCGTCGCCGGGTTGCGGCGCAGGCGCACGGTGGCCGTCGGCACGGTGGTCGTTCCGCTGGTGACGTGGAAGTATTCCAGTTCGTACGTCTCGGGCGCGCCGAGGGAAATGTCCTCGATCAGGGCCGCCAAGTCGTCGTCATACACGAATTTCTTGCGGTCGCCGACCTCCTTGAAACGCCGGAAGAAGTGTTCGGTTTCCTCCGCGCTCAAGGCGTAGCCGAGGTGTTCGAGGCGTTTGACCATTGCGTGCCGGCCGCTGTGTTTGGTGAGCGGCAACTCCGTTTCGCCCCAGCCCACGTCGTGCGGGTCCATGATTTCGTAGGTCGAACGATTCTTGAGCATGCCGTCCTGATGGATGCCGCTGCTGTGGGCGAACGCGTTTTCGCCGACGATGGCTTTCGAGCGTGGCACGAGCAGCCCGCTCATGCGGCTGATGAGCCGGGAGCTTTTGACGATCTCGCGGCTGTTGACCCCGGTCGTGACGTTGCCGAACACCTCCGGCCGCGTACGCAACGCCATGACGACCTCCTCCAACGCCGCGTTGCCCGCGCGTTCGCCGATCCCGTTGACGGTGCCCTCCACCTGCCGCGCCCCCGCGCGGACGGCGGCGAGGGAATTCGCCACGGCGAGGCCGAGGTCGTTGTGGCAATGCACGCTGACGACGGCGTCGGCGATGTTTTTGACGTTGGCGAAAAGATATTCCACCAGCGCCGCGAACTGGTCCGGCACCGCGAAGCCGACGGTGTCGGGGATATTGATGGTGGTCGCGCCGACTTCGATGGCGGCCTGGGTGATTTGCGCGAGGAATTCCGGTTCCGTGCGCGAGGCGTCTTCGGGGCTGAACTCCACGTCGCGCACCAATCCGCGCGCACGCTTCACTCCCTCGACGGCGAGGCGCAGGATTTCGTCGTGCGCCTTCTTGAGTTTATGTTCGCGGTGGATTTTCGAGGTCGCCAGGAAAACGTGGACGCGCCCCCGGTCGCCGGCCGGTTTGACGGCGGCAGCGGCGGCATCGATGTCCTTGGCGGTGCAACGCGCGAGGCCGGCGATGATCGGCCCCCGCACCTCGGTGGCGATCTGTTGGACCGCGTGGAAATCGCCGTCGCTGATGACCGGGAAGCCGGCCTCGATGATATCGACGTTGAGGCGGGCGAGCTGGCGCGCGACCTCCATTTTTTCGCGCAGGTTCATGGAAGCGCCCGGGCATTGTTCGCCGTCGCGCAAAGTGGTATCAAAAATCAGGACTTGGTCGGACATAGGTTGTGAGGAATAAGAGGTAAAAAAGGCGGGTGGTGCCGACGCGGTGGAACGTCAGCGATTAAGGCTCGCCAAACAGGAGAGCCAGCCAGAAATCAGGCTGGGAGGAGGAAAGGTTAGCGGGAAGCCAACCCTAGCGATAGGAGAGTGCGCGCCGCGGCAGAGGGCCGTTGCAGGGGATCGATCCTTCGCCATGACACCGTCAGCCTACCGTGCGGTCATGGCAAATAGCAACCGCGAAATTGCTGGGCGGTCGCCTCATTGCCAGCGGGGGCACGGGAGATTAATCTTGCCTCAGCGATGTCCACCGCCCGCTGGCAACTTCCCCCGCTCGAAGACGGCTCCGCCGATGCCGCGCACCTGCTGCGCCGGGAACTCGGCGTGCCCGCGTTCATGGCGGGTCTACTTGCCCGGCGCGGCTTTCGCACGGCTGCCGACGCGCACGATTTTCTCCATCCGAAGCTCAATCTGCTGTCCGACCCCTTCGCGCTGCCCAACATGCCGGCGGCCATCGACCGCATTTTACGCGCGTTGGAGAACGG
This sequence comes from uncultured Verrucomicrobiota bacterium, assembly GCA_937873255.1. Classification (GTDB taxonomy): domain Bacteria; phylum Verrucomicrobiota; class Verrucomicrobiia; order Chthoniobacterales; family SZAS-18; genus CAHJWO01. The sequence continues at coordinate 26,150 of CALMVM010000324.1, forward strand.
CGAGCGCATCGTCCTCTACGGGGATTACGACGTGGATGGCGTCACGTCGCTGGCGATCCTTTCCGGGTTGCTCAAGGCGTACGGCGCGGACGCCGAATGCTTCCTGCCCATGCGGATGGAAGAGGGATACGGATTAAGCGCGGAGGGCGTCGCTCGTTGCGTGCAGACGCTCCGGCCGCAGCTTCTCATCGCCGTGGATTGCGGCACGGCGAGCGTCGCGGAAATCGGCGCGCTCCAGGTCGCCGGCGTCGATGTCGTCGTCCTCGACCACCACGAAGCGCAGGCGCAGTTGCCCGATTGCTTCGCGTTGGTCAACCCGAAGCTGGGCGACACGTTTCATTACCTTTGCAGCGCGGGACTGGTCTTCAAGGTCTGCCACGCGCTGCTCAAACGCCGGCCGCTGCCCGGCTTCGACCTGAAGGAATCGCTCGATCTCGTTGCCCTCGGCACCGTCGCCGACCTCGTCCCGCTCGTGGAGGAAAACCGCATCCTCGTGCGACGCGGCTCGCGCACGGTGGCGCTTTCCAGCCGCCCGGGCGTGCGTGCGCTCATGGAAGTTTCCGGTGTGAAGGCCCCGGTGCGGCCGGTGGACATCGGCTTCCGGCTCGGCCCGCGCCTGAACGCCGCCGGCCGCCTCGCCACCGCGCAGGCGGCGCTGGAACTTCTCCTGACCAAGGATGAAGCCCGCGCCCGCGAACTCGCCGCCTCACTCGACCTGCAAAACCGCGAGCGCCAGACCGTCGAACAACGCACCCTCCTCGAAGCGCAAACGCAGCTTTCCGCCTTGTGGGAAGGGGCCGCGCCGTTGCAGCACGCCGCCATCGTGGTCGGCTCGCGCGGGTGGCACCCGGGCGTTTTGGGAATCGTCGCCTCGCGGCTGATGCGCTCGCACCACCGGCCGGCGCTCGTCATCGGCTTCGACGAAAAAGGCGTCGGCAAGGGCAGCGGTCGCAGCATTCACGGGCTCTCGCTCGTCGGCGCGCTGACGGAGTGCAAGGGACTGCTCGACAAGTTCGGCGGGCACGAGATGGCGGCCGGCCTGACGCTGCAAGAGTCGGCCTTCCCGCAGTTCCAGGCGGATTTTTGCAAACTGGTGCGCTCGCTGCTCAGCGACGAACAACTCACGCCCCGTCTTTTGCTCGACGCCGAGGTGTCGCTGGCGGAACTCGACGCCGAATTCCTGTCCTGCCACGAATCGCTCCAGCCCTTCGGCATGGGTAATCCGCAGCCGACCTTCCTCGCGCGCGGCTCGCCGGCCGGGACGACGCCGCGCGTGCTCAAGGAACGGCACCTCAAGTTCATGCTCCGCCAGAACGGCGCGCGCCAGAGCTGGGCGACCCCGGCGATTTACTTCAACGCCAACCAGCGCGACCTGCCCCCCCCGCCGTGGGACATGGCGTTCCAGGTCGAGGCCAACGAATTCCGGGGGGAAACCAACCTCCAGGTGCAAATTCACGCGCTGCGTGCCGCCGAACGCCCCGCCGCGCCGGCCCCCGCGCTGGCAACGTCCGGCGGACGGGCCTTTTAAAGGCCCGCGCATCTGCCGCGAAAACGCCGTTGCAAAACCAGCCGGGTGCCTTATCTTAGGCGCGCCGCCAATACCGCGTTATGGCAAAAACTTCCTGGATCGAACGTGACAAGCGCAAGCGCGCGACGGTGGCCAAGTACGCCGCCCTGCGCGCCGAGTTGAAGGCAAAGAAGGATTACGTGGGCCTGACCCAGCTCCCGCGCGACGCCAGCCCGACGCGCACCGTCAACCGCTGTCAGATGAGCGGACGCCGCCGCGCGTTCATCCGCCGCTTCAAGCTCTCGCGTATCGCCTTCCGCGAACTGGCGTCCAACGGGATGATCCCGGGCGTCACCAAGTCGAGCTGGTAACGGCACAAGGGCTGCTCAATCACCGCCATGCCGATCTACGAGTACGAGGTCGAAGGCGGTGACTGCCAGATCTGCGGCGGACGTTTCGAGTTGCGCCGCCCGGTGGACCGCCCGGAGTGCGCGGATTGCCCGGTTTGCAGGCGTCCGGTGAGGAAAGTCATTTCGCAAACGACGACGCCCAAGATGCTCAAGCCGCTCTCCGTGAGCGACGCCAAGAGGGCGGGATTCACCGTTCTCGAAAAGCGAGACAAGGGCGTGTACGAGAAGCAATAGCGCACCCATTTTCCCGAAAAGCGGCAGGGCTTTCCTGAAGGTGCCGCCAACCAACAAACGCCGGTCGATTCCCATGTGGCGAATCCCGGCCGCATGAACACCATCCATTTCCTCGGCAACGCGTTCTGGCAGGCGGGCTGCCTTTTTGCCGCCGAGCCGGAGATCAGCCGGCACTGGGAATCGGGCGGCATGCTGTTTCTCAAGGCATTGGGCATCACCGTGCTCGTGCTTCTCAACGGATTCTTTGTCGCCAGCGAGTTCTCGTTGGTCAAGGTGCGCGGCAGCCAGTTGGACGCGTTGGTGGAGGAGGGGGAAAAACGCGCGGCGGGTGCGCGCCGGGTGCTCGACCGGCTCGACGCGTATCTATCCGCCACGCAGCTCGGCGTGACGCTCGCCAGTCTTGCTTTGGGATGGGTGGGCGAACCGTTCCTCGCCGAGGTGCTCGAACCGTTCTTCGCGCTCGTGGGCATCCAGTCGTCTTTCGTGATCTCGACGGTGTCGGTGGTGCTCGGGTTTCTGGCGATCACGTTCCTGCACATCATCTTCGGCGAACTGGCCCCGAAGTATCTCGCCATCAGCCATCCCGTGCCGGTCGCGCTGAACTGCGTCGGGCCGTTGCGCCTGTTTTACGGGTTCTTCAAACCGGCGATCTGGTGCCTGAACCGCTCGTCCAATTTCATTTTAAAGAAAGTGTTCCGCATCAGCCCGGTCGGCGGACAGGAACTCGGCCACAGCGAGGAGGAACTGCGCGTCATCCTGAGCGAGAGCGAGAAATCGCAGGAGGTCAGCCCGCTCGGCAAGGAACTGCTCATCAACGCCCTGGACCTGCGCCGCCGGGTCGTGCGCGACATCATGACCCCGCGCGGCGAGGTCGTGTACCTCGATTTCGACGAGCCCTTCGAGACGAATCTCGCCAAGGCGAAAGCCTCTCGCCACACCCGGTTCCCGCTCTGCAAGGGATATCTGGATAACCCCATCGGATTGGTGCACATCAAGGATCTGCTCAGCGAGGTGAGCGACGAGCATCCGGACCTGCTCGGGATCAAGCGCGACCTCTTCGTGGTGCCGGAGATGATGCCCCTCGAACGTCTTTTGACTGCGTTCCTCGCCAAGCAGGCGCACCTCGCCATCGTGGTGGACGAGTACGGCGGCACGATGGGCATCGTGACGCTGGACAATGTGCTGGCCGAGATCGTCGGCGACATCCGCGACGAGTTCGATGCGGAACAGCGCGAGTTCAAGCGCCTCAACCCCGACGAGTTCGAGGTCGAGGGCGTGCTCGGGCTCTATGAACTCAACGACCTGACCGATCTCGACCTCACGAACACCGAGGTCAGCACGGTGGGTGGCTACGTGACGCACCTGCTCGGCCACCTGCCGCGCCAGGGCGAACAGGCCCGGGTGGGCGACTACCTGGTGACCGTCACGAAGACCGACGGCCGGCGCATCAGCGAACTCCACTTCAAACGATCCCCCGGCGATGCCGATGGGGAAGCCGCCGACCTCGAAGCCCGGCGCTCGGCGCGTAACGAATAACATTACAGGGCTGCCGGTTGGCAACGAAGCTGCTTTTGTAGGGAGGCATGCCCGTCACCGGAGACATCGCCGAACTTCCCCTGCCTGATTTGCTCGAAATGATGCGGCATCGTTCGGGCAAGCTCCAACTGCTGCAAACCCAGCAGATTAGCGAGATGCAACTGCATTTCACGCCGGGTTACCTGTGCGGGTTCATGATCGACAAGCACATCATCCGCTCGGAGTCGCAGGTCGTGGACAAGCTGGTGACGGTCACGAAAAACCCCATCGGCCGGTTCGTCTACACCCCGGCGCACGCCAGTTCGTTGATGGGCAGCGTGCGCATCGGGGTGGATCGGCTGGCGTTGATCATCGTCAGCCAGGTAGATGAGATCAGCGTCAACCGACAGCAACTCTCCCCGCCGCACCGTATTTTTCGTCTGCAACGCTCGGAGAACGGCGCTGACTTCGAGGATGCGCAGTTGGCGGAGTTTTTCCACGGCTCGGTCAACCTGCTCAAATGCGGCATCAGCGCGGAAAAGCTGGCGAGCATCGAGCGCATCAGCACGGAACAGGTGCAGCTCTACCTCTACAAGCTGAGCCTGCTCGGGCTCGTCGGCCCCGCCCGCCGCGACGACCTCTGGGCGCAGCTCGACGCCGTGTTGCAGAGCAAGAGCACGCCTTTGAAGCTCACGGACGAATCGCGGCCTGCGGCCGTGCGCGCCCGGAGGACGTTGCGAATTCCGTCGCCCACCGGCTGGAAACCCAACCGCACGGCGACCGGCGACGAAGCCACGAACGACCAGCGGCAAATCTCGCGGTTGCTCGAACTGGCCGCCGAAGAGGCCGCGAAGAAACAACGCGTGGCCGGGCGCTGAATTCCGACCGCCGCGACCGTAGCCGCCTCAGGCGATGGTGGCGACCGGCGCGTTCGGCGGCCGGTCTCGCTTCCGCGCCGCACGAAACAGCCAGCCCGCAACCGCCACGAAAACCACCAGACTGACGCCCGAAACCCACGCGCCGACCGTGAACGCGCGCGGCCGGTACTCCAGCAGCACCCGGTGGTGGCCGGCGGCCATCGGGATCGCGCGCACGCAATAGTCGGCGGGCATGACGTTGTAACGTGTCTGCCCGCCGCCCTCGTCCGGCCGCAGCAGGGAAGTCGCCTTCCAACCATCCGAGTAGGCGTCGGTGACGACGACCACCGACGGATCGGGCAGATCGGCTTCGAGCGTGAG
>CALMVM010000325.1:0-1177 GCA_937873255.1 uncultured Verrucomicrobiota bacterium
GTCGCGTCTCGCGCTTCAACTCGCGGTTCGGCAACCTCGGCAAGCGCTGATCGCTCGAATCACGCCGACACGAATGGAAACGGGGGGGCCCGCGCGGGGGCGGCCGGGTTTTTTGGTGGTTGGGGCCCCCGGCGGGGGGGGGCGCGCCCCTCGCGCGGGGGGCACGGCGAGTTCGCGGGTGCGGGCCGCCGCGCGGGCGAGCTGGAGGTTGGCGACGTTCGCGCAGGCGATCAGGAGCACGCAGCCCACCGCGCCGAGGAGCAGGTAGAGGCTCGCCCGATACTCGCCGACGGATGCGTCGATCATGCGTTCGGACCGGATGCGGTAACCCTTGTTTGTATCGGGATAACGCTCCTCCAACGCGAGCGCGATCCGCTGGAGGTCGTCGCGCGCCTGCGCGGGCGTGACGCCTTCCCGCAGCCGGCCGACGGCGCTGAAGCCCCCGTGGCCCTTGCGGCTGGCGTCCCTGCGCTGGTCCCCCAGCGGCAGGTAAACGTCCGCGTGGCGCGGCGCGCGCATCGCCCACGGCAAGACGCCGACGATCTCGCACGGCACCCCGTCGATCACGAGCGAGCGGCCCAGCACGTCGGGACTCGCCGCGAAGCGTCGCCGCCACAGCGCGTCGCTGATGATGACCACCCTCGGTCCGCCGGGCGTGTCCTCCGCCGGCGTGAAGTTGCGGCCCAGCGCGGGCGGAATCCCGAGGATCGGGATGTAGTTGGCCGTCACCGTCGCGCCGGAAAGGCGTTCCGGTTCGACGCCGCCGCCGGGGATCGACACGTTGAACCCATGACCCAACACCAGTCCCAGGTCCGTGAACGAACGCTGTTCCGCCTGCCAGTCGAGGTAGTTCGGGATCGAGACGGAACGCGGCGATCCGTCCGGGGTCTGCTCGTGCAGGAACATGAGCCGGTCCGCCTGCGGGTAAGTCAATGGCCGCAGCAGCACGGTATTGACGACGTTGAAGACGGCCGTGTTCGCACCGATGCCCAGCCCGAGCACGAGGACGGAAACAGCGGCGAAAAGCGGCTGGCGTAACAGGGCGCGCAGGCCGTGGCGCAGGTCTTGGAGGAAGGTCACGGGAAGGGATGTGGAGCGTGTGGTTGTTCCCAGCCCCGGCAGGGGCGGAAGATCTCAGCCCACGGCGTGAGCCGTGGGGACGCGACCCAAAAGCATC
>CALMVM010000325.1:1187-6660 GCA_937873255.1 uncultured Verrucomicrobiota bacterium
CTTACGCCCCTGCCGGGGCTCCGCCGGAGGATGCGCTTTTCCCACGGCTCACGCCGTGGGCTGAGATCTTCCGCCCCTGCCGGGGCTAAGAAAACGATTTGCGATGCCCGCCTCTCGATCCATTTCATGGCACGAGAGCCTATCCTCACTCCTCCCGCAGGGCAGCCATAGGGTCGATGCGCGTCGCGCGCCGGGCGGGCAAGTAGTTCGCCAGAAACGCCACCGCGCCGAGCACGACGATCACCCCCCCGAAAGTCACCGGGTCGCTCGCGCCAACCCCGTACAGCAGGCTGGACAACAGCCGCGTCAGCCCGAACGCCACCAGCAGCCCGAGCACGACCCCGGCGGCGACCAGCTTCATCCCCCCGCCGATCACCAGCCGGAACACATCGCCTTTATCCGCGCCCAGCGCCATGCGAATGCCGATCTCGCGCGTGCGTTGCGCCACGCCGTACGCCGCCACCCCGTAGATGCCAATCGCCGCCAGCACCAGCGCCAGCCCGGCGAACGCCGCCAGCAGCGACGACATCAGCCGGCGGTTGGCCGTCGAACGCGCCACCACCGTGTCCATCGTCTCGTATTCGCCCACCGGCTCGTCGCGGTCGAGTTCGTGCACCGCCGCGCTGACCACCGTGGCCAGCCCGAGCGCCTGCGCGGGGTTTTCCGCACGGACGATCACGTTCATGTACGGCTGCGGGCGTTGACGCCAGGCGAAGAACATTTCCTCCGGCGCGGCCTCGGCCAGGTTGACCGAACGCACGTCGGCCGTCACGCCGACGATCTCCGTCTCGGTGGGGTTGGCGACCGTGCAGAGCAATTTCTTGCCGACCGCGCTCTCCCCGGGAAACAGGTTGCGCGCCATCGTGTCGCTGATGATGACCACCGGCGGGCTGTCGGCACGGTCGCGCGCGTCGAAGTTGCGGCCCTCTTTTATTGCCACGCCCAGCGTGGGGAAGTACCCCGGCGTCACGCAGTCGTAGCGGGTGGCCGAGCGTTTGTCCACGGGCGGGATCGGCTGGCCGATGACCGCGTAGAACATGAAGCCGTTGGACCCTTCCAAGGGCAAGCCGGTGCCGGCGGCCGAGCTTTTCACGCCGGGGATCGCGTTGAGACGCTCGATCAGGCGCTCGGTGAAATCGGCCTGTTGCGCGGCCTGTCCGTAGCGCGCGGGCGGCAGGTTCAGGCCGGTGGTCAGGACACCCGGCGGATCGAATCCCACCGGCGTCTTTTGCAATTTCCACAGGCTCGTGATCAAGAGGCCCGTCGCCGCCAGCAGCACGAGCGAAAGCGCGACCTGCGCGACGAGCATCGCCGCCTGCGCCCGGCCCTGGCGCGCGCCGCCGCCGACGGCCCCGCGCGTGCCGGCCTGTTGCAGCGCCTCGCCCGCGTTGCCGCCCGCCGCCCGCAATGCCGGCACCACGCCCAACAGCAGTCCCGTGCCCGCCGACACCGCCAGCGTGAACAGCAGCGTGCCGACACTGATGTGAACCTCGTCCGCGCGCGGCAGCGTGTGCCGGTCAATGGTGCGCACGAAGTCCACGCTCCACACCGCCAGCAGCGTGCCCAGCGCACCCGCCAGCAACGCCAGCAGCAGGCTCTCGGTCAGGAACTGCCGCAGCAGCCGGCCCCGGCTGGCCCCGAGAGCCGCGCGCACCGCGATTTCCTTGCGCCGCCCGGCCAGGCGGGCCAGGAGGAGATTGGCCACGTTGACGCACGCGATGAGCAGCACGCAGCCCACCGCCGCCGCCAGCGTGTAGAAGGTCGGCCGCGCCTGGCCGACGATTTCTTCCTGATAGGGGATGACGCGCACCTCGCCGGTCGTGTCCACGTGGCCGGGGAACGCCTGGGCGTAGCGCGCGTGCAGCACGTTGACCTCCGCCTGCGCGTTCGCCATGGTGACACCGGGTTTCAGTCGGGCGGTGAGCACGAGGAATCCCGAGCCCTGACGGACCATCGCGGCCGGGATGCTCGACAGATCGACGACGCGCGGCACCCACACCTCGACCCGGCTCAGGGGCTGCGCGAGCTTGTCGGAGAGGATACCGACGACCGTGTAGGGCGTGTCGTCGAGTGTGATCGTGCGGCCGACCAGCGAAGGGTCGCCGCCGAAGTGTTTTTGCCAGAACGGGTGGCTGAGGATGACGACCTTCGGTCCGCCGGGCTGATCCTCCGAGGGCAGGAAATCGCGGCCGTGCGCCATCTTCACGCCGAGGGTCTGGAAGAAAGGTCCGCTGACGTGGGCGGCGTTGGTCTGCGCGGGATCGCCGCGGCCGGTCAGCGTGAAGCCGGCCCAGGTGAAGGCCGACAAACCCTCGAAGGAGGTCTGGCCGTCGCGGATCGTCTCGTAGAGCGACAGGCCGACGGGAGCCTGGTCCAACTCGGCGCTGCCCTTGCGCAGACGTTGAGGCGCGTGCGCCCACAACCGCACGAGGTGGTCCGAATCCGGGTAAGGCAGCGAGTGCAGCAGCGCCGCGTCGATGATGCTGAAGATCGCCGTGTTCGCCCCGATGCCCAGCGCGAGGGTCAGGACGGCGATGATCGTGAACACGGGCTGCCTGAGCAGCATCCGCGCGGCGTAGCGCAGGTCTTGGAGAAGCGTTTGCATCGGGGTGAGTTACCGATTGGGCTGCAACCACTTACCATGTTGCGTGCCACGGGGAAGGGAAATTGCTTCCCGCTGTGCGGCAACGATTTATGAATGCTCTTATTTTCCGCCGGGTTGTCGATGATCCCACAAATGGAACACGCGCGTCCCGATTTCGGGATGGAAATCGATACGAGGTGTTCCCCGGCTCACGCGGTCTTTTAGCCCCGGCAGGGGCATAAAAATTTAGCCTACGACGCGAGCCGTGGAGAGTGAACTTGCTGGGGTTCCCAGCCCCGGCAGGGGCGTAAGAAGATAGCCCACGGCGTGAGCCGTGGGAACATCGCTGGCAAACCGCATAGCCCCGGCAGGGGCGTAAGAAAACACGCATGCGTTCCACGACCACCGCGCCGGTTTCTTACGCCCCTGCCGGGGCTATGATGCTTATGGTAGCCCTCTGACCCACGGCTCACGCCGTGGGCTATCTTCTTACGCCCCTGCCGGGGCTGGGACGCTTGTCGCGTCTGGTTTATCCAAGGCTCACGCCGTGGGCTGAGTTTTACGCCTCTGCGGGGACGAAAAGACCACCCAGATTTCTTGGTCGACGGTCCGTAGAATCGACGCGCTTTCCGGAAACGTTCGGATCGTTTTGGACGCCGTGGGGTCGTTATTTCTCCATCCACCCGTCCTGCAAACGCACGACGTGTCCGCTGCGCGCGGCGTTGGACTCGGAATGGGTCGCCTGCACAATCGTCATGCCTTCGGCGTTGAGTTCCTGGAACATCGTCATGATCTCGTCGCCCTGCGCGGAATGCAGGTTGCCCGTCGGCTCGTCGGCGAGAAGCAGCTTTGGCCGCGCGATGACCGCGCGCACCACGCCCACGAGTTGCTGCTGGCCGCCGGAAAGCTGCGCGGGATACAGGTCCTTCTTGCCGACGATGCGGAAGCGGTCCAGCGCGTCGCCGATGATCCCGGCGCGCTCCGTCGGCTTGATGTTGCGGTAGGACAGCGGCAGGTCGAGATTTTCGTAAACGGTCAGGTCGTCGAGCAGATGGAAGCTCTGGAAGATGAACCCGACGTTAGCGTTGCGCAGGGCCTGGCGGTCCTTGGGTTTCAGCTTGTGGACGGCCTGACCGTCGAAGTCGTACTCGCCCGTCCACGCGTGGTCCTGCATGCCGAGAATGTGCAGGAGGGTGGACTTGCCCGCGCCGCTCGGACCCATCAGCGAGACGAAATCGCCCTCGCGGATCGAGAGGTTGATGCCGCGCAGCAGGTAGAGGAATTGCCCGCCGCGTTGCTCGACGCATTTTTCGACGTTGCGCAGTTCGATCATGGCGGGAAAATCCCCCGTTTTGCGCGCGATGCAACTCCCTGCCCTTCCATGGGTCAGGCCGGACCGGCGCGCAGTCCCGCGAGCATCAGGCCGAACACCGCCCGCGCGTCTTCCTCGGTCGCGGGCGGGTCCTGCATGACCAACGCAGGATGGTGAAACGCCGACATCGCCTGGAGGAACGCCCGCGCCGACGCGGCGGCGTCCAGACCGCGCGAAAATTCACCGGCCGCCACCCCGTCGGCGACCATGCGTTCCACCTGACCCAACAGCGTGTTGACGTGCTCGTCCACCACGTCGCGCATCGCCACGACGATGCCGTGGTAGACCTGGAACAACTCGGGGTCGTCGCGCACCTTGCGCCGCTTGGCCCGGCGCAACGCGTCGAACCACGCGCGGAGCCGTTCGGTGGCCGGGCGGGCGCGGTCGTCGGCGATCCCTTCGAGCGGGTCCGACACCGCATGCAGCCAACGCACCGCCACGGCGTCGAGAAGCGCCTGCTTGCTCGGGAAATGCCGGTAGATGTTGCCGTGGCTCATGCCCAGCGAACGGGCGATGTCCACGACGTTCGTCTTCTCCAGGCCGTGCCGCCGCAACACGGCCTCGGCGGCGTCGAGGATGCGTTGGGACAAGGGAACAGCCGCAGGCATGGTACGAATGACCCAGCTTACCCCGGAACCCATTCCCTTGCACGATGGAACCGGAAAAATGACAAAAAACATAAAATGTCATTTGCAATCCCTGGCGGCGGAGTCGAGTTTTTGCCCATCCCAAATGAACACCACCGAACCAAAGCCCACCGACCTCGGCGCCACCTTCACCTTTCCCGGCACCGCGCTGACCGTTCGCCGCATGGGCTACGGCGCCATGCAACTCGCCGGTCCCCACGTTTTCGGTCCGCCGCGTGATCGCGCCGCGTGCGTCGCCGTGTTGCGCGCGGCGGTCGAGGCTGGCGTGGATCACATCGACACGAGCGATTTCTATGGGCCGCACGTCACCAACCAGATCATCAAGGAGGCGCTCGGTCCTTACCCGGAGAACCTGACGATTGTCACCAAGGTCGGCGCGCGGCGCGGCGACGACGCCTCGTGGATTCAGGAGTACGGCCGCGAGTTCCTGATCCGGTCCGTGCATGACAACCTGCGCAACCTCGGCTTGGACGCGCTCGACGTGGTCAACCTGCGCGCCGACGGTTTCTCGGAACCGGCAGGCATGCCCGTGGCCGAACCGCTGGCCGTCCTGGCCGAACTCCAACAGCAGGGCCTCATCCGCCACCTGGGCATCAGCAACGTCAACGCCGCGCAGTTCGCGGAGGCGCTCACCGTCGCGTCGGTGGTGTGCGTGCAGAACATGTACAACGTCGCGCACCGTGGCGACGACGCGTTCATCGACGACCTGGCGGCGCGCGGGGTGGCATACGTGCCGTATTTTCCGCTGGGCGGTTTTTCGCCGTTGCAATCCTCGGCGCTGGACGCCGTGGCGAAATCGCTCGACGCGACGCCGATGCAGGTGGCCCAGGCGTGGCTGCTGCATCGTTCGCCGAATATTTTGCTCATCCC
>CALMVM010000325.1:6778-10275 GCA_937873255.1 uncultured Verrucomicrobiota bacterium
GTAGGGATGGCTCTCCGAGCCGTTCCCTAATTTTGCTTGGATGATCCCCGTACGCACAACGCGTCTCTCCGGAAAATCTAGGGAACGGCTCGGAGAGCCATCCCTACCTTGGGACGACCGCCTGCGGCGGATGCCGCACTCACCATCAGCACGACACCCACACCGCGCGCAGATAGGGCTCGCCGGTGAAATCCGCTGGCATCGGGGCGGGTTCCGTCCGCCAACCCTTCCCGCCGCCGGGTAATTCCGACAACACCAGCCGCCGGAAACCCTCCGCCGTCAGCCGGCGCGAGTTGGACGAACACAACATCGCCCCGCCCGGCGCGAGCACGGTCGCCGCGAGGGCCGCGAGCGTGCCAAAATTGTCCTCCGCGCGGAACACTTTTCCTTTGCGGTCGCGCGAGAACGTCGGCGGGTCGAGCACGATGAAATCGAAGCGCGCCCCCCGTTTCGCGCGATGATGCAGCGCCTCGAACACGTCGCCCGCGCGGAACTCGTGTTCGCCGCCGGCGTCGGGCTTCAAACCGTTGAGCCGGAAGTTTTCCTTCCCCCAATCCAGCGAGGCGCGCGACAGATCCACGCTCACCGTCCGCGCCCCCGCCACCGCCGCCGCGACCGAGAACGCGCAGGTGTACGCGAAGCCATTGAACACGGACATGCCGGGCCGGATGCGCTCGCGCAGCGCCAGCCGGTTGTCGCGCTGGTCGAGGAAAATGCCCTGCGAATAGCCGTTCTGGAAATCGACTCGGTACGCCAGCCCGCCCTCGCGGATGTTGAACGGTCCGGTGATCGGTTCGCCCGCCCGGAACGCCGGCGGCTGCTGGTATTCGCCGCGCGAGTCCAGCCGTTTCCAATAAATCGAGCGCGGCTCGTCGGCGGCGGGCAACGCGCGCAGCCAGTCCGGCGGCGTCTGGCCGGGGCGGGACGTTCCCACGAGCCAGCGTCCGGCGAAATCGTCGACGAACAACCCGTCGAACGCCCGCCCGTCGCCTGCACCGTCGAGCAAACGGAGGGCGTCCGTCGCGCCGTCGGCCCGCAACGGATCGCGTCGGCGCAGGGCGCGGAGAAATTCTTGGGGCGGAGACATCGATTTATGGGTTGCAATCCGATTCCGGAGAACCGCTAATCCCCGGCACCCATTATGTCCCAGTTGACCGAACAAGTCGAAGCCGCCGCGCGTGACGGCAAGCTGCTCCCCGACAGCGCCAAAAACATCGCCGCCATGCTCGGGGGTAGCAGCCCTTCGGCCGCGCTCTACCGCGCGAGCGTGGCCGAACTCGTCGCCGCCGGCCACTGGGACGAACTCAACGACCGATTCTTCCGCACGCTGGCCTTCGGCACGGGTGGCCTGCGCGGACGCACCATCGGCAAGGTCGTCACCGCCGCCGAGCAGGGCGAACCCCAGCCGCTGGACCGTCCTCAATACCCCTGCGTGGGCACGAACTCGATGAATTTCTACAACGTCAGCCGGGCCACGCAGGGCCTCGTGGCGTACCTCAAAAAATGGGTCGCCGAGCACGGCCCCGCCGGTGCGAAGCCCAAGCTCATCATCGCCTACGACACGCGGCATTTCTCGCGCGACTTCGCGGACCTGACGGCAAAAGTCGCCACCGAGAACGGCTGCGACGTGGGCTTGTTTGCGAGCCCGCGCTCCACGCCGGAACTCTCTTTCGCCGTGCGCCTGACCAACGCGCAGGCCGGCATCGTCATCACCGCCAGCCACAACCCGCCGCACGACTGCGGCTACAAGGTGTATTTCGACCAGGGCGCGCAGATCGTCGAGCCGCAGGCCGGCGGGATCATCGCGGAGGTCGGCGCGGTCGCGGGCGAGGATTACGAACCCCTCCACGGCGACGCGCGCGGCGAGATCATGACGCTCGGCGCGGAAATCGACGCGGCTTACCTCGAACGTTTGAAAACCCTCGTGCTCGACCCGGACATGCTGCGACAGATCGAGGGCAAAATGAAGATCGTCTTCACCCCCATCCACGGCACCGGCGCGGTGCTCACCCTGCCCGCCTTGGAAGCATTGGGATTGAACTACCTCTCCGTCCCCGAACAGACCGTCATGGACGGCCGTTTCCCGACCGTCCAGTCGCCCAACCCCGAAAACGCCGAGGCCCTCACCCTCGGCATGAAGCTCGCCGACGCCGAAACCGCCGACCTCGTCCTCGCCACCGATCCCGACGCCGCCCGCATGGGCGTCGCCGTGCGCGGACCGGACGGCAAACTCCAACTCCTCACCGGCAACCAGATCGGCTCGCTGATGGCGTATTACCGCCTGAAAACCCTCTTCGACACAGGCGTGCTCAACGACAATAACAAATCGCGCGCGGTCATCATCAAGACGTTCGTGACCACGGACCTGCAAAAGTCCATCGCGGAGCATTACGGCGTGCGCTGCATCGAGACGCTGACGGGCTTCAAGTACATCGGCCAGAAGCTCGGCCAGTACGAGGCGGCGCTGCCCGAAACGGCGCGCCAGGGCTACCGCCAGCGGTCCGAGGCCGACACGCGCAACCTGCGGCTGGCGGAGTCGAGTTTCTACGTGTTCGGCGGCGAGGAAAGCTACGGCTACAGCGGGGCGGATTTCGTGCGCGACAAGGACGCCAACGGCGCGTGCGTGATGTTCGCGGAAGTCGCGGCGTACGCCCGTTCGCGCGGGATCACGCTGCCGGAGTTGCTCGACGAGGTGTACGCGAAATTCGGCTTCTACTTGGAAAAACTCGGCACGCTGACCCTCGAAGGGGCCGACGGCGCGGCGAAAATCCAAACGCTCCTCGCTTCCTACGACACGCACCCGCCGCCCGAAATCAACGGCCAGCCGGTCCGGGGCGTGAAGAATTTCGCCAAGGAAACGATCCGCGACGCCGAGGGGCAGGAAATCCCCAAGGAGAAAATGCTCATGTTCGAGTTGGAGGGCGGCGGTCGGATCGCCGTGCGCGGTTCGGGTACAGAGCCGAAGATCAAGTATTACCTGTTCGCCACCCGCCAGCCCGGGGGCAAGGAACCGTTCACCCCGGCGGAACTCGCGGGGATCAAGCCCGCCGTCGCCAAAAACCTGGACGACACCTGGGCCTGGTTGCAGAAGGACGCCGCCGGGCGCACCTGAAGGCAGAGAACGCAGAACGCAGAATGCAGAATGCAAAAGTCCGGAGAGCAGAGAGCAGAAGGTAGGCGAAGGCGAGCGGGGAGATCAAAAACCAGAGATCAGAGAACGGGCCTGCGATATACCCTCTTTCTGGACTTCTGCATTCCACATTCTGCCTTCTGCATTCTCCGCCTTCCGCCTTCTGCCCTCTGCCTTCTGCCTTTCTCCGCACGGCCAGCCGCGGGGCCGACCGCGATATCCCCTTCATAGCCGCTCATCCTGCCCCGTATTTCCATGACAAAACTCGCTTCCCTCCTCGCTTTCGCCACCCTCGCCATTTCGAGCGTCGCCTCCGCGCAGGAACCGCCGGCCTTCAACGGTCCCCTCGCCGACCACCGCCCCAAGC
>CALMVM010000326.1 GCA_937873255.1 uncultured Verrucomicrobiota bacterium
GATCGAGGAAGGTGTCCACCGCCTGGCGATCCACCGCAGACAGCACCGGGGTGATGCGCGACAACTCCGCCTTGAACCGCTCTGTCCTCTCGGTGTCGCAGGTCACGTTGTAACGAGCGCCGAAGGCGATCAGTGCCTTGAGCCGCACGAGGGCATCGGCGTCGTCCTCCCACAGAGCGGCCACCTGACGGGCAACATGGAAACGCTCGCCAGCCAACGGCGCGGGGTCCCCGCCGGAACGGCCGGCGCGTTCGCTTTCCAATTCCTCCGGGCCGGCGGCGGCCAGACGCCGCAGCTCCGGGCGCAGACCGCGCAGCCCCGCCAACCATGCGTTGTAGCAGAGCGAATCAACCGGCAGGTTGGTCTTGCCGGTCAGTTGCGCGCGCAGAAAATCTTCCAGCTTTCTCCGGCCCTCGTCGCCCCGGCGAGGCAGCAAGCGGGCGAGGGCCGCCAGGGTCCGGTCCGCGTTGGACGGTCCGTTGATGTGCGCCAGGATGCGCTCGAAGTCGCCACCGTTGCCGCGCGCGGCCAGGGCATATGAGGCCATCGACAACACGAAATCGTCCGCGTAGCCATTGAGGTCGGTTGTCAGCGCGGGCTCGTCGAGCAGCCGGCGCAAGGCCGCGTCGATCTCCGGGTCCGGGTAGCGGCTGGGATCATCGTCCGGCACGAGGGCCGTGATGGCATCCGCGCGCTCGCTGAAGCCCTGCTTGGGATCGACGATCACTGGCAGGAGCGCGCGTCGGCGCAACTCTTCGCCAGGGATCGGCGTGCCACTTTTCGCCAGGAGCACGAACGCGGGCACGCACAACGGATGGCCGGAATCGTCGGCCGGAATGTCCCGCGCGATTTGCCGGGCGCGCTCGGGAGCGGCCTCGACCAGGGCCGCGAACACCTGCCGGGCGGTCGTGGCGGTATCGGCCTGCCGCAGCCAGCCTTCGAGCACGGCGGTGACCCGGGCGTCTTGCTTCAACCGCCGCAGTTGCTGCAATGCCCACAGGGCACCGTCTGCCTTCGAGTCGGCTGCGCTGGCCGCCAGGGCCGCCGGGTCGCGCAATTTGGCGAAGCAATCCAGCGCGGTTTGAATCGTCCCGCGCAAGTCCTCGGCCGCACCCGGTTCGTCCGTGCCGTCGAGGACACCCTGTAGTTCCCCGGAAAGAGTTTCCCAGCGTTTGTGCGCAGCTTTTTCCTCCGGGGTATCGTCGGCGACGGGATCGCGTCCCGGGCGGTAGGGATCGACCTCGTCCATCTCGCGCTGGATCGTCGCGCTGGTGCGTCCGGCGCGGCCCGGGGCGGGGAGTGGCAGTTTCATGGCCAGCTCGTGCAACGCCGGGGCCAGATCATCGAAACCGAGGTCGCCGGCCATCGTGACGATCCCGTCCAGCAGACGGTACGAAATCTTGGCCTGACCCTGCGGCGGGGTGGCCAGGGCGCGGACGGCGAGGTCATGGAGCCGGGCGGATTCATCCGGGGCGTAACGTGGCGCGCGGTTAGCGGCCACGGATTCGAGGTCGGCTTCCTGGCTCGGCTCGAATCGGCTCCATTCCTTCCCCAGTCGGTCGGGCAGAATCTCGCCGGCGAGATGGAAGGCCAGGTTGAGCGCGGTCTCGGGACCGTAGCTGCCCGCCCAGCGCGCGGACACCGGGTTGGGATCATCTTCTCCAGAGCCGGACCAGATCGCGCCGTCCAGACGCAACGGACGCGCGTCCGCCATCGCCGGCAGAATCTGGAGTGTCGCGCGACCGTCGCCGGTGGAGAACTTGCCATCGAATTCGATGGTCTCCCGCCTGAACCGCGCGCGGCTGCGAACCCGGTCCAGCCACCACAGAACGGCCGCGAACTGGCGCGCGTCGGCGGAGGACATCTCGCACCAACGCAAGTCGTAGGCGGGCTGGCTGCCAACCGCGTTGCGGAAGGCCGCGCCAGCTTCCACGGTGCCGAGGTGGATCAGGTAGGCGGGTTCGTCGTCGGGGCCGAAGCGCAGGAAATTGGTCCCGTCAGCCGCCCGGTAGCAGCGCGAGGAACCGGTGTTGAAAAGGATCGCCCCTTCCGCCGGGGGAGCCGCCCCTTCGCGGTCGTCCACGGCCAGACGGTAGTGTTCGCGGTGGGCGGGGCCGCGGTTGAGTTCCGCCAACTCCAGCGCCACGGTTTTGGGTGGCGCGGTCCAGAAATCGGGTGGCAGCGCGATGCTCGTTGTCCGCTTGCGCATGGCTTCGGCGGCCTCGGCCGAGGGGTTGCGCCCTTCGTCGAAGAACCGCAGGATCGCCGCGTCGTCGGGCAGTCCGTCGAGGAACGCGGCTGGCACGGGCGGACATTCGGTCGGCTTCGCGGGCACGGGCGGCGCGACGGGCTTGGGGGCATCCGGTGGCGTGATGATTTCCACCACGTCGGACGATGCCCGGGGAAAATCTCCCCCGGTAAAGAAGGGCAGGCGATCCTTGAGCGCGGCGACTGTACCGAAAAGGTCTTTGCTCTCGTCGAGCACGAGGAAATGCTCCCCGGCTCCGCCACCGGCGGGACCGACGAATTCCTTGCGACTCGTGTCCCAGCGGTACGTCACCTTCGGGTCGATGAGTTTTCACTCGTCATCGATGGCGGGGCCGAGGCGCACCTCGACGGTACCGTCCTCCGGACGGGACACGAACTCATAGTTCCAATTGGCCTGTTCACCCCAGTTGTAGAGCACCGCCAGCAGGGGGCGGGCGGTGGGCGTCTGGATGGCTGATATGACCAGCACCTGAACCTGTTTGACGCCGTCCACTCCGAAATTGACGTTGTCGGCCCGCTCGATGCGGCCGTCACCGGTGAAGTCTGCCAGGACGCCGTCTTCCAGTACATTGTCGCCGCCAAAAGGCGTGATCTCCTCGCCGCGTGCGTTGAAGGCGATGATGACGAGGTCCGAACGGCGCTCCAGAGGCGGCCGGGACGGGGCGACCGGAGCGTTGGCCGGGGCAGGCTCGGGCGGGAACAACTCGGCAGGCCGCGCCACCGGATAGCTATCCCCCACGGACGAGTCACCGAGGTCCGGCAGAGATTTGCACAGGACAACGTAGACCGGCTCCTTCCCATCGGCCTGCCGACAAACGACCGTTTCCGGCTCCGAGTCGTTCTCCACGACGAGCGAGGGATCGCCTTCGCGCCGGGTTTGGTTGGCGCGGCGGGCGAGTTCCTGCAAGGCAGCCAGTCGGGTCGCGGCGGGGACGAGTTCGCGCGCCAGTTCTTCGCCGGAGGCCGAGGCGAAATGTTGCGGCGGCAGATCTTCCGCATGTCCGGCCGCGAACTTGGAGAGCAGCCCGCACAGAACAAGGATCACCGGGCGGAAAGTTTTCACAGGGCAGGATTTGCCGACATTGGCAGAGGGCCGGTGGGATTGCACGCTGAATCCGGGTGATGAAACGAGGGGATTTTTCTGAATGGTTTTCTGGAAAACACGCCGCCGTTTTGCTGTAATCGCCGCCGCTCTCATGTATGACGAACCCTGGCTGATCGTGGACACCGAAACGGATGGCGTGCGCTGGCCCATCCACGCCGTCGAGATCGCCGCTCAGCGCATGCGCGGCTGGCGGCGCGGGGGCGAGCCCTTCAGCATCCTGCTCAACCACGACGTGCCCATCGACCCCGGCGCGCAGGCCATCCATGGCTACTCGCGCGAGTACCTGTGATCTTCCCGGAAGCGTGGACACGAGGAAGTGCTATCGACAGGAAGCACAACCGATACGCCCAACAACCAAAGCAAGCACGGCCGCAGGTTTGACGAGGAGTTCAAGCGCGAGGTGGCCGCGCTGGCCAGCCGGCCCGGAGCCAACCAGGAACAGGTCGCCCGCGACCTGGGCGTGAGCCCCTACAGCGTGTCGGGCTGGAAGAAGCTCTACGCCGATGCCTCTGGCGGTTCTTCGTCTGGCGTCAGCCCGCAGGAGCTGGCGCGCAAGAACCGGGCGCTACGCCGCGGGAACGAGGAGTGGCGCCAGCAGAGGACCCTCCTTAAAAAAAGAAGGCCGAGCGCCCTCGCGCCCGCGACAACGCGCGTTTGGGAGCAAAGATCAAGGAGAGCTTCGAGGCGAGCCGACGCACCTACGGCGGTGCGCCTGCACCAAAAACGGCCGGTGGACCTGCGCCGTGGGCGCGTCTTGGGACCAGAGGACCGGCTGGTCAGCTGGCAGAAGCCGCCGCGACGGCCCGAGGCGTGGACCACCACCGAGTTCGAGTCGCTGCCACCAAGCCTGACCCTGCGCCTGCTGCGGTTGCGGATCACGGCGGCGGGCTACCGGACGCGCAAGTGTGGTGTTGGTCACCACGTTCCTGGACCCCGCGGCCTATCCGGCTGCGGCGTTGCGGGCGCTCTACGGACGGCGCTGGCAGGTGGAGGGCCACTTCGCGCAGATCAAGACCTCTCTGGGCCTGGACGAGTTGCGTTGCAAGACCCCGAAGTTGATCGCGCGGGAGGTGCTCATGTCGTAGGTGGCCAGCCGCTGTGTTCCCGGCACGAAGTAGAGGCAGCCGTTTTGCGGCGTTGCATCATCAAGTGCGATCCAGATCGAGATGGCGGCGGGCGAATGGAAAGACCAGTATGGATTATCCAAGTGCCACCCGGTCGGGTTGCCGTAGGATTCCCTGATGAGCGCCCGATCGTGCCACACACGCATCCCGGAGACGCCGGCCTGCGTGCACAGGGTCTCGCCGAGCGCGGGACTGAGCATGTAACGTTTCACCGTATCGTTGATTTTCCACAAGTTCAGTCGCTGGGTGAATACCTTGTCGTAGTAACTGTCGCCTTCCTTCCAGGTTTTTTCGGCGCCGGCGATTTTCTGTTTGCCCATCGAATGCACGGCGTCGTCGACGGCGGCGCGCAGTTCGGCGAGTTCACCCGGCGTGAGGAAATCCTCGACGACGAGAAAGCCCTGGTCTTGGAAGGTGTTGATTTACGGTTCGGAGAGTTGAGTTTTCACGCCCATGATCGCAACCGCAACGTGCTCCTCCCATTGGACGATCCAGAGCTATTTCTGGGCATCCTCTTGCATCTGGAGCGTGAACTCCGGACCCGTCCACTTGGCTACGAGGCGACAGCGACGAGCCTCCTGCAAATCTGTTTGGTGTGCTGCTGTCTCCAAGTCTTGGAGAAAGGGTTGCAGCCGCTCACCCCGGCTGCCGTGCATCCGGCTTCCAGCCGGGCCGATGCGATGCGCCGTTACGTGGCAGACCATTTCGCCGAACCGCACAGCCTCGCCGATCTGGCCGCCAAGGCCGGCGTCAGCCGTGCTTACCCGTGTCGCGCGTTCCGGTCGTGCACGGGCAAGCGACTTTTCGACTACCTGTTGGAGCGGCGGCTCCAAGCCGCCATGATCGAACTACGGGCCAGTGACCGTAAGATACTTTCGGTGGCCTTGGTGTGCGGATTTCTGGATCTTTCGTACTTCAACAGGACTTTTCGCAAACTTGTCGGCGTAACGCCAACGGACCATTGCCGCAACGGCAGTCCTGTTGCTACAAAACGGGCTTCGTAGTGCAAGCGTGCGTCAGATTAGTTTGTCATCTGGGTTCGAAGGGGTCTGACCTTGTTGAAGCCTTTCCAATGGGAAAGCCGGATCCCTTTTCGGTATTTCCAAATCGGATCCGAGCAAAATTCGGTATACCAGACGGCCCAATAAATTAATGCATACAAAGTGCATATACACGGATTCCTGCCTTGATGTGTCATCTTGCTGTTTGACTATCCAGCCGTAGCGCACCGATCCAGGACCGTCCGGTTTGCGGATGTCCGGTTCCTCGTAAGCACGGCGGACTTCAACTGTCCTCGGAGCGGTTGTTCCATCCGGCCTGGCCGGCCGGCTCCGCGCTCCCGTCCATTCTCACGGGCAAGCCAGGCCTGGAGGACCCGCCTCCGGTCCGCTTCTTTTCGTTTCCCGAAGCTGACGGTTGGCGGTGTGATCGTTGGCACGGTGCAAAAGCACGGGCACCGCCGATGCCCATCTTGTTTGCCAAGTTCGCCAGAACTATTTGGAGATGATCTTGCCTGTAGTGAAGTTGTAGAAGTAGCGCACCCCGTTCGTGTTGTAGCGCTGCGGGTTGGTCGGGTCCGGGTAGTAGTACAAAAACGCCCCCAACCCGAAGTCATATAGGTACGGGAAGGCGAAGGTCGGGCTCGCGTAGAAGTAGTCGTCGCTCTTGAAGTCGTAGAACACGACCCCGCCGCTACCCAGGTCGAAGACGTACTCGAAGCCCAGGTCGTAGTGGTAGAGAAAGCCCGGAGTGCTCTGGTACTGGTAGTAGCCGAAGATATTGCCGTTGCCCGGGAAGGCCAGGTAGTACACGCCGCCGCCCAGCGCCACCTCGCCGTTGAAGAACGCCGGGTGCAGCGGGAGCGCGAAGATCGTCCCCCGGCCGCCGCTGCCACCCCCCTGGGTCGTCCCGTAGAAGATCAGGCCGTCCGCGGAAGGCGTGGGATCGACCCGGTACGGCAGGATTCCGTCCGGCGTGTTGAATTGGAAGTTGTGCAAAACCTGGTAGCCGCTACCATCGATCTTGATCTGGAAGACCGTGCCGCCGGTTCCCGTGCCGCCCACCCGGGTCGTCCCGTACAAGGTCGAGCCGAGAAGCGTCAGCGAGCTTTCCGGATTGTAGCCCTCGAAGGTCGTGTCGGGGGTGAAGGAGTGCAGGATGGTAAACCCGCTGCCGTCCGTGTTGACGCTGAAGATAGTGCCGCGATTATCCGCGCCGCCGTTGCGCGTCATGCCGTAGAGCTTGTCGCCGGCCAGCGTGAGCGAGCTGTATGCTTCGTCGCCATCCGTGGTCCCGCCCGCGAAATGGTGGATCACCGTGAAGTTCGAGCCGTTCGTGTTGATCTTGTAAATCGTTCTGAAAGCCATTCCATAGAGCGTCGTCCCGGAAATAGTGGGCGTCCCTTTCGGGATGCCGCCATCGCCGCCGCCGTCGAAGGAATGGAGGTTCGTCAGACCCGTGAAGTCGGTGTTGATGCTGAAGATGTTCCCATTACCGTGGCCGGTGGACCCATCGACGGCGTTCCCGCCGCCGCCTTGGACCATGCCGTAGAGCTTGTTGCCGGAGATTGCCAGGGAGGCAATCGCCGAACTCCCGTTCTCCCCCACGTTGATGTTGGCGGTCGCGTAGCCTGATCCGTCGGTGTTGATCTTGAAAATCCACGCGTCGAAGTTCGCCAGCCCGTACAACGTGTTGCCGGAGGCGACCAGCGCCCCGAGGGGCCGTCTGCCTTCGGTCGCCGGGTTGAAGCTGTGGAGGATCGCGAACCCGGTGCCGTCGGCGTTCACCTTGAAAATCGTGCCCACGTCGTAGGTGCCGCCGGTCCCGGCTATCCCGTAAAGCGTGTTGCCAACCAGCGTGAGGGAACCTGACGGCTCGGCCCCGTCGCTCGCTCCGCCGCTGAAGTTGTGGAGGATGGTGGTGTCGAGGGCGCGGAGCGGCGCGGCGAGAGCCGCGAGGAGGGCCAGGAGCGCCGTGGCTGTTTTCTGGATTTTCATGGTGGATCGCGTGGTGGTGTTTTGTGGCGAGTGCGAATCGAGTGGAGGGAAGAGAGTTTTTTATCGGGAAAAGCGGGCAGGCGACCGCGCTCAGAGCGTCCGCCGGCGCACCCGTCGGCCGAGCAGCAGCAGGCCGAGGCCGCCGAGGACAAAGAACCCGGCGGAAGGCTCGGGCACGGGTTGGAACTGACTGAGGATCACGTCGCTGCCGTTGTAGGTGACCAGGAAGGACCCGAGGCCGTCGGCCGTCGCGAGCCGGCTGCCGCTGGCGACGTTGTCGAAATTCCCCAGGAGTGGGTGATCTGAATGCAAGAGATCGAAAGTGTCCGCCGCCGTGACGGCTTGCTCGAAGCCGTTGATGAGGGTCAGCGTCAGCCCGCCGGAGAGGAACACGGTGCCGTCGCCGCTCTGGACGATCTGGTCGTAGTCGGTGCCGGGTTGCCTGCCGCCGATCTGCATCTGGAGTTCGGAGGCGCTTTGAAAGGTCAACGATCCCAGGAAGTTGATCGTGCCGGGCGAGTTGCCCGGAGCGATGATGCCACCCGCCGTCGTGTTGGCGGAGATGAAGCCGGTGCCCAGCAGCGTTGTGCCTTGGGCGAGGATAAGCCGGTCGGCGACGAGTTGGGGATTGTCGAAGGTGCTCGTGCCGTTGCTGCCCAGGTCGAACTGGCCGCCGGAGGTCACGTTCAGGTTGCCGCTGACCCGCACGCCGCCGCCGGGCGCGGGCGCCAGCGTGCCGGAGTTGGCGACGCTGCCGGTGACGACAAGCTGCGCGCCGGGCTGGACGAAGAGCGTGCCGCTATTGGTGAGGTTTCCGTTGACGCGCAGGACCGTGGTGGGCGCGCCATCGGTGAAGCGGTCGAGCGAGATGAAGCCGTTGTTGGTGAAATTGCCCGCAGTGGAAAGCACGTGCCCGTTGATGAGTTGGAGCGAGCCGTTGTTGGTGGCGAGGTGCGCGAGCGCGTCGACGCCGTTGTCTTGGTTGCGCAGGTTGGCGTTGACGCCGGTGAGGCCGATGAAGCCGTTGTTGGTCACGATGTCCGCGCCATGCCACCGCACGGTCCCGGGGCCGCCGCTGTCCGAGTAGGCCGACAGGCCGCCGCTCGTCAGCGTGTGCGTGGCGGCGTTGTAGTTGGCGAGCGTGCCCAGGGTGAAGGTGCTGTTGGCCGCCTGGATGATGCCGGTGTCCTGGCCGGCCGTGGCGACGTTGAATTGCGTGGTCCCCAGCACGGTCAGGCTGTAGCCGGGGTTGCCGGGGCCGCCGGGGATGCCGCCGTTGACGGCGGCGCGATCAATGAGCGTCAGGTTGTCGACCGTCACGTTGAGCGTCAGGTCGGGGCCGTTGAACCCGTTGCCGTTGGGGTTGTGGGTGATCGTCACGTTGTAGGTGTTGCCGCCATTGCCGTTGTTGGGCACCACCGTCGGCGACCAGGCGCTCGCATCGCCCCAGATGCCCTCGCCTTGCGCGTCGCCGTGCCAGACGGCATTCACCGCGGCGACAGTGTCCGGGGAGAAAACGCTGCCGGCCAAGAGCGCGGCCAGTGCCGGGATTGCTGCGGCGCGGGGGAAGGAATGGCGGCGGGAAGTCGTGTTCATGGGAATGAGCAGGTTGGAGGTGGACGGGCGGCGGCACGAACGTGCCATCAAGAGGGACCTGTGCAGGACGCCCGCGAAAACGGACATCCTTTCGCAAAAAATCTTCGCCGGCCCGGTCAACCGCCGGCCGGAGATCCCTCACCGGACGCTAAGTTCGGCCAGCGCCTGCTCGACTTCCCGCTTTGCCCCCTGGTCGTAGGAGGTCATCGACTGCCCGGCTTCCAGTTGCGCGTAATACCCCAGCGCCCGCCGGAAACTTTCCCTGGCGTCCCGCAGTCTCGCCTCCGCTTCACTGGAAGGGAGAATGAGGGCGAGCGCATTCTGGGAATCGCCCATGTACCGGTAAACAATCGCCAGCTTACGCAGCGGCATCTTGTTGGCGGGATCGACCTGCGCCATCGTTTCGTACAACTCAATGGCCCGGCGAAAACTCACCAGCGCCTCAGCATATTTTCCTTGCCCCGACCACGCCTCGCCGAGCGTCGCTTCCACCGAGCCGAGTTCGATCCGGTAGGAACGCGCGTTGCGGGGATCGGATTCCAGCTTCTTGAAACCGGCCTCCGCGCGTACGAGCGATTCCACCGCCGTGTCGTTGCGGTGCAGGCGCAGGGAAAGGATGCCGAGGCGCGTGCGGGCGCGCGCCAGGTTCTGCTGGGCCTGGATGTTGGCGGGGTCATCGCGCAACGCCCGCTCGGCCAGTTCGCACGCCTTGAGCGAAATGTCGCAGGCGCGCGGGGTGTCGGCTTCCTCGTAGAACTGAGAGCCCTGTTCGCAGGTGCTCAGGAGGCCTTGCCGCAACACGCCGTCCTGCGGATGGGCGGCGACGAGGGTTTCCATCATGACGAAAGCCTGCGCCATCTCCGCCTCGCCCTCGGCTTGCCGGCTGTCCCAGGAAAGGGTCATCGCCAGCAAGGTGCGGGCGCGGCCGAGCAGGGCGAGGATTTCCGGGCTACCGGCGTCCGTGCGGCGCAGCGTTTCCAGCGTGTCGATGGCCGCGTGCAGCGGTGGGTACACCTTGGCCAGTTCCTCGTTGATGTAATGCTGGCGGGCCACCTGGATGAGCATCTCGGCCGCGTTCGCGCGGTCGCGCGCGGAACCGGGCACGAGATGGAAAAGCCGGTCGTACACGGCCCGCGCCGCCCGCGCGTCGTCGAGCGCGCCCTGCATGTTGCCCGACCATTCGCGCACGCGGCTCAGATCCTTGAGCGACGCGCCGTAGGAGGACAACAGTGCGGGATCGTCCGGCTGCCGGGCGAGGAGTCGGCGCAGGATGCCGTTGGCTTTTTCGTAGGAGGCCACGGCCCCGGCGAAATCGCCGAGGTTCGGCCGCAACGGGTCGCCGCGCAGTTCGCCCACCTTGACGTAGGCGGCGGCCAGTTCGGTTTGCAGGGCCGGGTCGCTGCCGGATTCGGACGCGAGGGAATCGAGGTATTCCTGCGCGCGCTGGACGAGTGCCTGCCGCGCCTCGACGGAACCTTCGAGACGCTCCATCTTCGGCGCGATGTCGAAAAGGAGCGCGTTGGAAAGCCGCCGCACGTCCGTGAAACGCCGTTCGGCCCGGTCGCGCTGCCGCCGGGCAACCCGCGCCTGCCATGTCGCCACGAGCAGGCCCGTCGTCAATGCCAACACCACGAGCGACACCGCCACCACGCCCACCTTGTTGCGGCCGACGAACTTGCCCGCACGGTAGCGCACCGTGTCGCGGCGCGCGACGACGGGCAACCCTTCGAGATGACGGCGGATGTCCTCGGAAAATTGCGCGACGTTGGCGTAGCGTCGCTCCGGTTCCTTGCGCAAGGCCATCGCCACGATGTTGTCCAGATCGCCGGCCAATCCACGCCGCCCGCCTGCCGGCAGGGAAAGCGCCACCCCTGCGCCCCCGCGTGCGACCAGCGTGCTCGGCCGTTCGGGCACGCTCTCGCAGATCGCGCGCGCTACCTCGTCGGTGCGGCGGCTGCCGACGCGGTACGGTCGCTGGCCGGTCAGCAGTTCGTAGAGGATCACCCCCAGGCTGTACACATCGCTGGCGGTGGTGATGCGCTCCCCGCGCGCCTGCTCGGGGCTGGCGTACTCGGGCGTCATGACCCCAGGCAGGGTCAGGGTGGGCGCATTGCCGGGCGCGGCGGTATCCGCGTCGAGGAGTTTGGCGATGCCGAAGTCCAGGAGCTTGGGTTCGCCCTCGGAGGTGACGCGGATGTTGGCGGGCTTGAGGTCGCGGTGGACGACGAGGTTCTGGTGCGCGTAGGCCACCGCGGCGCAGATTTTGCGGAAGAGATGCAGGCGTCCACCCAGGGTGGGTCGGCACCGGCGACAATAGTCGTCCAGGCGCTCGCCCTCGACATACTCCATGACGAAGTAGGGCGTGCCGTCGGGAGCCGCCGCGCTGCCGTAAAGCCGGGCGATCCCGGGGTGGTTGAGCGCGGCGAGGATGCGCTCCTCGTGGCGGAAGTGACGCAGCAGCCTGCCGGTGCGCAGGCCGCCGCGCACGACCTTGAGTGCCACCCAGCGGCCGAGATGGCGATCTTCCGCCAGATAGACCTCGCCCATGCCGCCCGCGCCGAGCAGGGGACCGATGACGTAGTCGCCCACCGGAGAGCCTTGCTGCCAGCCTTCGTCGCAGCCGAGGGCGAGTTCGGTCAACCCATCCGTCGCACCGTCGAGGGCGAAGGCGGGCGCTTCCAGGAAGGCACCCACCTGATCCTGCTGCCGCAGCAACGCATCCGCTCGCTCGCGCAGGGCCTCGTCGCCGCCGCACCCCCGGTGCACGAAGGCGGCGCGTTCGGCCGACGGCAGCTCGAGCGCGTTCTCGACCAGTTCGGCGAGACGTTCGGCTTGCTCGTGGTCCAGCATGACAAAGGGAAATTTAGAACGACTGGCAGGCGCGCAGATTCACCCGTTCCTGTGCCGCAACGAACGCGGAACGGATATTTTCCTTTCCAGCGGGATCAAGCCCGGTTGCGAAGGAGCCATGCCTCAACCGGACGGCGCGAGCCTGTCATGGAGCCAGAGCTTGGCGAAACTCCAGTCGCGCAGCACGGTTTTTTCGGACGTTTGCAGCACGGCGGCGATCTCCCGTGCTTCCAGGCCGCCGAAGAACTTGAGTTCGACCACCTCGGCCTTACGCGGGTAGGTCTCCGCGAAGACGCGCAACAGGTCGTCGAGTTCGACGAGATTGACCGTGGACTGCGCGGCGGCGATTTCGGCCCCTTCGAGCGCGACGTGCTCTTCCCGGCCGCCGCGTTTGGCCGCCTGGCGGGCGCGGGCATGCTGCACGAGGATCTGGCGCATGACCCGTGCGGCGATGCCATAGAAATGCGCGCGGTTTTCCCATGGCATGGGTTCCACGCCGACGAGCCGCAGGTAGGCCT
>CALMVM010000327.1:0-8192 GCA_937873255.1 uncultured Verrucomicrobiota bacterium
GCGTGTACCTCGTGGCGTTGCGGAGTATCGTGTCGATCAGCCGCCATGAATACGTCGTCGACGGCGCGGCGCGCGTGACGGAGGTCACGGTGGCGACTTCCAGCACGGTCGAGGCGCGTTTTTATTTCCTCGAACCGTTGAGCGCGAATACCCCTGCGTCGGCAACGCTCGAACAACTCCAGCAACGCGCGCAGGAGCTTTCGGCGTCGCGCGGTCCGTCCGACTCCGTCTGGCAGAAGGTCGTCAAATCCTACCCGACCACCACGCACGCGCACACCGTCGAGTACCGACTCGCTTCCAAGGGCGATCTCCAGACCCTCTACCAGAGTGTCGAGCAGTCGTGGACGACCGGACGGGGGGTGAATTTCAAGATCGAGTGAGCCGACCCGGCGGTGCTGTCAATTGCGCTTGAGCAGGTCCAGCAACGAACCGGCCGTGTCGAGGATCACGTCGGTGCCCTGTTGCGCCTTGTGGATGATGGTTTGTTCGGCGGAGGTGGCCAGGCGCGCGGTCAAATCTTCGTGCGGATGGTCGACGGGACCGGTGACGTGCATCGTCGTCCACGCGTAGCCGTCGTGCTGGGGCAGATCGAAAATCGCCGCGCCGACGACGTTGACCAGCCGAACGCTGGAAACGGCTACTCCTACCCGGAAAAGGCCGTCGATCTGACGGTTACGCACGCTGAAATCCCCCTCCACCCGGAGGAGCCCTTCGGATTCGACGACCAGGTTGCGGACCTGGAGAACCTCGGGCGACCAGGTGAAATCCGCGCCGCCTTTTTGCACGGTGGCGTGCCGGTAGCGCGCCGACGACGAGAAAATCGCGAGCTGGTCGAGGACGGGCAGCGCCTCCAATTGGCCCTCGCGCAAATCGATCCGCCCGGTGGAGCGCCAGCTTTTCGGATCGTCGGGGCTGCCGGCGAGGCGGACGTGGCCGTTTGCCTTGCCGTGGAGTCGTCCGCGCCAGTCGGGAGGCAGGAAGGAATCGACCGGCACGCCCTCGATGTCGAAATTGAGATCCAGTGTCCGGTCGCCGGTCAGCGACTGTTTGCCGGATGCCGTCAGCTTGCCGCCGGGCTTCGGGCGTCCGGTGGCCCGGGTGATGAAGATTGCCTCGGCCGTCGATTTGAGGCTGATATCGTCCAGCGCAACCATCGGCAGGTCGGCCTGCGTCAGCGTGCCTCCGTGCCCGTCGACCTCCCAGGTCTTCACGTCGCCGAGCATCCGGGCCGATAAACGCACGTTGTCGATGTGGCCGGCGGTCGCGGGCTGGTCGCTGCCCCACTTGAGCGAGAAATCGGCGACTCGTACCTCGCCAATCTCCATCCGGTTGGGCAGCAGCGGCGCGAAGAAAAACCGGTCGGAGCCCGGTGCGGCCACCTGGTCGGGACGGGGTTGCGGCGCACCGTCTTTCTGACCGTCGTTCGGGCCGAGTTCTGCCGCGATGCGCTCGGCCTCCAGTTTTTCGACGCGCCACGCGCGCCGCCACAACGCGTTGAGATCGAATGTCGCGCGCACCTCTTCCGCGTCGAACGCGGTGAGCGGGCCGTTCGGGCTGCCACGCACGGTAAAACCGGCCGTGTATACCTCGGTGCCTTCCCATTGGAGCGGTTCGAGACGGGCCTCGGCCTGGAGGGCGGCGGAGGTTTTCTGGTTGAGGAACCGCCGGAAATCCTCGCTGCGCAGGAACCGCCCGAGCCACCAACGCCCGCCGACGACGAGCAACAGAAGACACACGAGCAACACCGGCACTCCGATGACCAGCCAGCGCAGCCAGCGCCGGGAACGCGCGGCGCGTTCGGACCGGGCGGCGCGGGGGCGTCTGGCGTTCATGGAGGACTAGGTTAGCACGAAAATGCTCCCGGCGCGGCCGGCGGCGCTTTTTCGTTGACACGCCGGGGTCGGTGCGTCGGTGTAGAGGCAGGATGCTGTCTCTGGAAGCCATCTCTCTCCAAGCCAGCGAAGACGAGGAGTCGCCATACCTGCTGCACGACGTTTCCGTGCGGATGTGCCGGGGCGAACTCGTCGCGGTCGTCGGTCCCTCCGGCTGCGGCAAGTCCACGCTGCTAAAGACCATCACCGGGTTGCTGGAACCGACGGCGGGGATCGTGCGCTGGGACGGTCGGGACCTGGCCACGGAGGGCGACCTGCTCCCCTCGGAACTCGGCTACGTGCCGCAGTTCAGTCTCGCGTACGACAGCCTGACGGTGCGCGAAAGCGTGGACGACGCCTTTCGTCTGCGCATCGCCGGGATCGACGACGATGAGCGCGAGGACCGGATTGATGCGTTGCTTGAGACCACCGGTCTCACGGAGTTGGCCGACCGGCCGGTGCGGGTGTTGAGCGGCGGGCAGCGCCGAAGATTGGCACTGACCATCGAGACGGTGTCGTCCCCGTCGCTGTTGCTTTGCGACGAGGTCACGAGCGGGCTGGACCCGGGCTCGGCGCAGGAAATTGTCTCACTGCTCCACGAACTCTCGCGCGCCGACGGCGGCCGACGGCGGGTCGTCGTCAACGTCACCCACAGCCTGATCGGGCTGGAACTATACGACCGCGTGATCGTGCTCAGCGCGGGCCGGATCGCCTACCAGGGCTCGCCGCAGCATCTCGCGCATTATTTCCGCGCCGACCACGCCGACGCGGTCTACACCCGGCTCGCCACCCGTAGCGGCGAGGAATGGGACACTTCCTGGCGCAAGCACGGGTCGTTTTTCGAGGACTCCCTCTCGTCGGGTTCGGAAGCGACGGAGAATGACCATCCTTCGGAAACGGAAGGGGATGAACCGCTGACGCCGGGCTTGGCGGCGCAGTTCGCCGTGCTCTTTGCGCGCCGGATTCGCCTGTTTGTGCGCGAGCGCAGTCAGGTGGGATTGCAAGCGGCGTTGATCCTCGGTTTTCCTTGTCTGGTGGTGATCTTCGCGCTCAAGGGACTGCCGGGCATCCGCAATCTGTCCCTGGATAACGACCTGTCCGTCATCGACCAACTCCGCGAGAGCGCCGGCTACCTCGTGCAGGCATTTGACGTGGGCGGTCTTGTGTCGGGTTTGCTGTTATTCCAGATCATCCTGCTCGCGTTGATGGGCTCGAACAACGGCGCGCTCGAAATCGCCGGCGAACGCGCCCTCTTCGAGCGCGAGAAACTCGCGGGCCTCTCGCCCGTCAGTTACCTCGCCTCGAAGGCCGTTTTCCTCGGACTCCTGATTACCGCGCAGGCCGTGTGGATGGTCCTTTTCGTCCACGGCATTTGCCGGTTTCCGGGAGACATCGTCGGCCAGGTCATGCTGCTCTGGCTCGCCGACGCGGCGTTGACGGCGGTGTGTCTCGCGTTCTCCAGTTTTGCGCGGACTCCGGCGCAGGCGTCGCTGATTTCCATTTACTTCGTCGGTTTCCAGCTTCCGCTTTCGGGCGCGGTGCTCGCGCTGCCTGATTCGGTGGCACGGCTGACGCGGCCCTTCATCGCCGCGTACTGGAGTTGGGCTGGCGGAATCCTCACGATGCGCGACACGCGGTTCTACGATTTGATCCTGAAGATCACCAAGACCGAACTGGCCGCCCTGCCGGTTTGTTTCTGGGTGTTGCTGGCCCACGTGGTCATCGGCACGTGCGTCGCATATCTGGGTTGCCGTCGGAGCGTTTGGGACTGACAATCCCCCAGCCGTTCGTTACTTTCCCCCCTTTAATGGCGCGACGAGCCAGTTCCAAAATTCGCCCCCTCTGGATCGCGTGCATCGTCGGCGCACTGGTCCTGGCGGTGATCGGCGGGATCGTGGTTCAAAACCAGGGCGGCGATGCGTTTCGCACCGTGCCCGAACTCGACATCGGCGAATATCTGTCCAACGCCAACAGCCTGCGTGGCAACAACTACAAGGTGAAGGGCGTGATCTCCCAATCGCTCCTGTATTCACGCGAGACAGGGCGTCTGTATTCCGTGGAGGTGAACGGTTCCGGCGGTGACAATGTCCTACCCGTGTTGGTCCCGCCCGAGTTGAGCTATCTGAATCTCCAAAAAGGCCAGCATTACACTTTCCTGCTGGAGGTCGGCGATGCCGGCATCCTCCTGGCGCGGAAGATGCAAAAGGGTTGAGCCCGCTTATCCCCCATGAAACGTTCCCCCCTCCTGCCGGGCGTTTTGGCAATCGTCGCCGTCGCGCTGACGGTCCGCGCCCAGGTTCCCGACGCTCCGGTGCAAAATTCCGCGCCGCCGCCAGCCGCTGCGCCCGCGCCGGCCCCGGCCGCCGCCCCGGCATCGTCGGGCAGCAATCCCGCCGCGCCGCCGAACAACAATTTTTTGGGGAAGGATGTGCCGTTCCTCGACCCGGCGGGAGAGGTTTTCAGTTGGGACGGCAAGCACTGGAACGTCAACAACAACCGGATTTTCAGCGCGCGCTTTGAGAAATATCTCAACGCCGAAGCCGAGAACACCGACGCCAACGTGCGCTACCGCGCCCTGGTCAGGTCCATCATCGACAAACTCTCGCCTTACCACATTTCACCGGGGTCGCTCGACGAAGCGTTCCGCATGCTGCCGCAGGCGTCCGGTTTCGAGGCGGATGCCAACCTAAGCGACGCGCTCGCGGCAAGCGTTTACAGCGTCTGGCAGGCCCGGCGTGAAGACGTGCGCCTCGTGCAAGCGAACAACGCGCTCGAACAGGAGCGGCGGGCCGCCCAGCACAACGCTGAAATGAGTGCGGGCGAGACCAACCTCACTCCCATCGGCCCCAGGGCGTCGGGTGCCGAACAGGCCCAATGGGCCAAGCAGCAGGAAATGAGGCGAACCATCCAGATGGAGCCGTACATCTCGCGCCTTGCCGAAATCAGGGCGATGACCAACGCCAACAGGGCCAAACGTGAACTGAGCGAACTGCAAACCAAGATCGAGTTCCAGGCGTTGATCGTGCAGTTTTTCTTCCAGCGTCGTTTCCAACACGTGCTGATGGCGACACAGTTTTACCGCGCGATCTTCGGCGAGGGCGACACGACGCTGAAAGTCGGGAAGGAAACGGAAAAGTTCTTTTCGTCCACCACCGGGATGCCTCCGACGGTGAGCGTACTCGACTCGCTGGCGCGCGAGGCGATGCGCGATGCGCGAGAGGGGGTCGAGGCGTACAAGTTCCTGCTCGGCAAGAACGAATTGGAAAGCGCCACCAAGCGGCTTTCGGAGGCGTTCGTGGTCGGGGAATTCATGCCCGAGTTGCGCACCCTCCCGCGCGCTGACAAGCGGCAGGCGCTCGCGTTTACCCAAAAGAGCAACCAGCTTTTGTCCGCCCTCGAAGTAAAGGACTACACGCTGGCGATGAAGCTCGTGCTCGACCTCGAAACCACCGCGAAGGATTTCGACAACTCCAAGCCCATGGCCGCCATCGAAACCGCCAAGACGGTTTCCGCGATGCATCTCGCCAAGGCCAAGAACGCCGCCGTCAACGGCGACCGCGCGATCTTGGAAGCCGAACTCAAAACCGCCACCGAACTCTGGCCGCGCAACCCCGCCCTGAGCGAACTGAGCACCAGCATCTTCTCGCAGGCGGACGTGCAGCAAAAGGCGCTCATCGATTTCGACCAACTGCTTAGCCAACGCAATTACCGTCAGATTTACGACGATTACGTGCGGTTCATCGCCGCGACGGCCAATTCTCCGGAGCGGCAGGAGCAACTGAAAAAAGTGCTCGCCGACATGAAGACCATCGAAACCGCCCTGGAGCGCAGCAGCGAAATCGCCAAGCGCGGCGACAACTACGGCGCTTGGGAAACCGTCGAGCAAACGTCCAAGAATTTCCCCGACGACACCAAGCTCAATCAGGCGCGGGCGAACCTGACGACCGAGGCGGCGGAGTTCGTCCACACGATCCGCACCGCCGAACAGTTGGAAGGCAAGCAGCAGTACGGCTCTAGCCTCGCGTGGTATCTCAAGGCGCAAAAGATGTACCCGCCGAGCGAGTACGCGCACACCGGGATCGAGCGTCTGGCCAAGCTGGCGCTCGGCGACCACCCGTGAGATGGACAAAGACCGTCAAATCCGCTTGCCGTCCGCAGCGATTGGCGCATAGTGAGATCGGTCGGCGGATACGCGTTTTCACGACGCGCGGTTTTCGTCGAACGACAACGGGCTGTGGCTCAGCTTGGTAGAGCGCTTGAATGGGGTTCAAGAGGTCGCTGGTTCGAATCCAGTCAGCCCGAGTCGGTTCGTTTCAAAGGGGGATGCGCCCCGCCGGCAGCCGCACCGCCTCGCGTTCTCCTTCCGCTCACCGCGACACTTCCGGCAGCAAATCGGGCCGCCGCTGGCGCGTGCGGTCGCGTCCCTGTTCCTGACGCCAGCGGAGGATTTCAGCGTGGTTGCCGGAAAGCAGGATCGGAGGCACCTCGTGGCTGCGGTATATTGCCGGCCGGGTGTATTGCGGTCCTTCCAGCAGTCCGTCGTGCGTGGCGCTGAAGGTGTCCTGCGCGGCGGATTGAGGGTGGCCCAGCACACCGGGAACCAGCCGGACGACGGCATCCACCACGACGGCGGCGGCAATTGCGCCGT
Source organism: uncultured Verrucomicrobiota bacterium (assembly GCA_937873255.1). Classification (GTDB taxonomy): domain Bacteria; phylum Verrucomicrobiota; class Verrucomicrobiia; order Chthoniobacterales; family SZAS-18; genus CAHJWO01. Next base: position 6,520 of record CALMVM010000327.1, read on the forward strand.
TCGTGAGCACGTAATCGCCGATGGAGATTTCGTCGTCGGCGAGGAAATCGCCCACCCGCGCGTCGATGCCCTCGTAGTGGCCGCAAATGAAGATCAGGTGCCCGCACGCCGCCATCTCTTCTGCGACTGCCTGCCGGAACACCCGTCCTTGCGGACTCAAGAGCACCACGCGCGTTCCTTCCCGGCGCAATGAATCCACGGCCTCGAAAATGGGTTCGGGCTTCATCACCATCCCCTGCCCTCCGCCGTAGGGCACATCGTCGGTCGTGCGATGCTTGTCCCGCGCCCAATCGCGCAAGTTGTGTACCCGCACCGCCGCCAGCCCTGCTTCCTGCGCGCGTTTCATCATGCTGGCCGTGAACGACCCTTCGCACAACGCGGGGAAAAGCGTCAGAACATCGATTTCAAGCATGTCCGGCGTCCGGCCGCCCGGGCCGCCTCCTATTGCTCGGGACGCTCCTCGATCTCGAAGGAAACCCGCCCGCCCTGGCGCGACGAAGACAGGAGCAATCCACGGATCGCATTGATCGTGTGCCCTTGTTTGCCGATCACCTTGCCCACCTCCGAGCGGGGCAGCTCCAGCACGAACTGCCGGGCGTCTCCCTGCTCGGAAACGCGTACGGTGAACTCGTCGGGCCGGTCCACCAATTGACCGACCACGTATTCCAGGAACTCTTTCATGCCGGAAGTCCCCGTTTTCGCCGCAAGATTCCCGGTCAGGCCGCGCTGGCCGCCAGCAGGCCGGACTTGCGCGCCTTCTTGATGATGCTGCGCACGGTGTCCGAAGGCTGCGCGCCGCACTTGATCCAGTAGTCCGCCCGCTCCAGGTCGATCCGGGAATTATCGCCCGTCTGCTTGGGATCGTAGTTGCCGATGATCTCGATGAACTTGCCGTCACGCGGGCTGCGCTTGTCGGCGACCACCACCTTGTAATACGGGTGGTTCAAACTGCCTTCTCTCCTCAGACGAATTGCGACGGCCATAAATCTCTAATTTCCTAGGTTTCGGGTGGACGGGTGACTTAACACAGCTTTTCCACACGCGCGAGGGGAAATCTTTCCCTCTTATCCCGGCAATCGACCACCGGCCGGCATCCCGGGCATCCCCCCGCCCATGCGGCCCATCATCTTTTTCATCTGGAAGCGTTGCAGCAACTCGTTGACCTCCGTCACGCTCGTGCCGCTGCCGGCCGCCACGCGCCGCCGCCGGCGGGCGTCGAGGAGTTCGGGCTTGCGGCGTTCCTTGAGCGTCATTGAAAGGACGATGGCCTCGGCGCGCTTGAGTTCCTTGCCGTCGGTGGGCAGGTCTTTCATCTGACTCATCCCGGGCAGCATGGCGAAGAGGTTTTCCAAGGGGCCGAGCTTCTTGATGAAGCGCATCTGGTTGAGGAAATCCTCGAAGTCGAAGCTCGCCGTGCGCAGCTTCTCTTCCATCCGCCGAGCGTCTTCCTCGTCGATGGCCTCGGCCGCTTTCTCGACGAGGCCGACGATGTCTCCCATGCCCAGGATTCGCCCCGCCAGACGCTCGGGATAAAAGGCCTCGAACTGATCGAGCTTCTCGCCCACGCCCGCGAACTTGATCGGCCGATGCGTGACCTCACGCATGGAAAGCGCCGCGCCGCCGCGCGCATCGCCGTCGAGCTTGGTCAAGACCAATCCGGTGATGCCCAACGC
>CALMVM010000327.1:8202-17845 GCA_937873255.1 uncultured Verrucomicrobiota bacterium
GTCTCGCCGGGCGAGGGCCGGAACACCGGCACCCCGACCTGACCGGCCAACGTGACGAGTTGCTCGATGGCGGCCGGACGGTGCAAGTCGCACGCGATCAACACCGGACTGCGTCCCTGCTTTTTCAGCAGCTTGGCGAGCTTGGCCGAAGAGGTCGTCTTGCCCGCGCCGTTGAGGCCGACCATCATGATCCGCCCGGGTTTATCGAGCTTGAGCCCCTCGGCATCGCCGCCGAGCAGCGCGGTCAACTCGTCATGGAAAATTTTGACGATCTGCTGGCCGGGCGTCACGCTCCGCAGCACATCCTGCCCGAGCGCCTTTTCGCGCACGCGGGCGATGAACGTCTTGGCAACTTGGAAATGCACGTCCGCCTCCAGCAACGCGAGCCGCACCTGCCGCATCGCGTCGGTGACGTTCGTCTCGCTGATCGAACCATGCCCGCGCAGGTCCTTGAAGATGTCCTGGAGCTTGTCGCCGAGTCGGGAAAACATGGCAGGAAAATGCTCAGGGCTTCGCGCCGGGCGAGGCGGCCTTCGTCGGATCGAAATTGAAATCCCAGCGGGATTCGGCGCGCTTGCCGCCCACGCTCGCGCTCAGGATGACCGTGTAGTTCTTGTCGCGCAGGTTCTGCGTGACCTGGTAGCTGATCGTCTTGGTCTTCGCGTCGTATTGCACGGGAACCTGCCCGAGGCCGCTGATGCGCATTTCGATGGTCTTCGGGTCCACGTCGCCCAACTCGGCGAGGTTGGCCTTGATGAGCGGCTTCGGATTGGAAATCGTCTCGCCCTGCGCCGGGATCGTCACCAGCGCCATGTTGGAAAGCTGCGGCGCGGACGGGCCGGCCGATTGTCCGCCGGCCGAGCCGCCGCCCTGCATGGTGATAGCTTCCTGGAAGATTTTCGGGTTGCTCTGCTCGACCGCGTAACGGCCGAGGATGTCGAACGCCGGCGTGCTGTAGCGGTTCGGTTGACCGTTGACCGTGAAGCCGGCCTCGTAGCCGGCCTCCTTCACCAGGTCGCGGACCTTTTGCGACCAGTTGCCGTAGGGATACGCGATGCAATTCACCCGGATGCCGAGTTGCTTTTCGAGCATCTGCTTGGACTCGACGATTTCCTTGCGCACGTAGCCGTCCATCCCCAACGTTTCGATGTCGTGCTTGACCTTCACCATGGTCGGTTTGTCCACCATGGTCCCCGGGTTGTGCAGGTTGGAGTGGTAGAAGGTGTGGCATTCGATGTCCACGCCCGCGTCGCGCATCTCGGCCAACTGGTCCCAGGAGATCGATTTCCCCCCGGAGCCGATGTAGTTGATGTAGACGAACATCGTGAAGGGATAACCGTACTTCTTGAGGATCGGCCAGGCGGTGTCGTAGCCCGAGACGTAGCCGTCGTCGATGGTGATGACGCACGACTTGGCCGGGATGTCCTTGTCACCGCGCCGCCACTCGAGAAAATCCTGCATCGGGACCACCGAGAAACCACTATCCTTGATCTGCTGCATCTCCTTCTCGAACTCGCCCGGGGTCATGGCGAGGGGGTCGCCCGGACGCGGTTTTTCTTCGAGCCGGTGGTAACACAGCACCATGACGGAGGCACTCTTGTTGATCGCCGGGGTGCTCACGCGTGCGACGGTCGCTCCGGGTGACGCGGCGGGATTCGTCCGGTCGCCGCCGGAGGGCGCGGGCGTCTGCGCGGAACCAGAGGTCTCGGACTGTTGCGGCGCGGGGGTGTCCGACTTCTTGGAGAAGAGACCCTTGATTTTGCTGCAACCCGACGCGCTGGCGAGAATCGCCGCGAGCAAGCACAGGGAAAGCGCGTTGCGCGAACGCAGTATTTTCATCGTTTGGAAAAGGGAAAATCGACGGCCTGACCGAGGTGCGCCAGCGTCCGATTCGTATCGCGCCGGGCCGGTGGCGAAAGCAAGCCAAAGGATGGTCCGCCCGGGCGCGGTGTCAAGCGCCTGCGCAGTCTGATTGGCATGGATTCCGCGTCAGAGCAACCCGAGCCGGCGGAACGTGTCGTCCACGTGCCGCAAGTGAGGCTCCAGCGAACAGAGCCGGTCGATCTCCTCGCCGGAAAGAACCTCGGCGACCGCCGGCTCGGCGCGCAGGTTTGCGCCCAGCGGTTGGTCGCCGCGCCAGGTTTTCATCGCCGCACGCTGGACGGCCTCGTAGGCGGTTTTGCGTTCGAGGCCGCGTCGGGTCAGTTCGAGCAGGATCGTCTGGCTATGATAAAGGCCTTTCGTCAGATCCATGTTCCGCTGCATGTGCTCGGGGTAGACGATCAGGCCCGAGACGAGATCGCGCAGCTTGACGAGCATGTAATCGAGCAACGTGCACGAATCCGGCAGGATGATGCGCTCGACGCTCGAATGGCTGATGTCCCGCTCGTGCCAGAGTGCGACGTTTTCCAACGCGGCGACCGCGTTGCCGCGCAACACGCGCGCCAGGCCGCTGAGCCGCTCGCCGGTGATCGGATTGCGCTTGTGCGGCATCGCCGAACTGCCCTTCTGGCCCTCACCGAAAAACTCCTCCACTTCGAGCACCTCCGTGCGCTGGAGGTGGCGGAATTCCGTCGCCCAGCGGTCCACGCTGGAGGCGATCAGCGCCAGCGTGGTTGAAAACTCCGCGTGCCGGTCGCGTTGGATGATTTGCGTACTTAACACCGCCGCCCTCAACCCGAGCCGCTTGCAGACCGATTCCTCCACCGCAGGATCGAGGTGCGCGTGCGTGCCGACGGCGCCGCTGAGTTTCCCCACGGCCACCCGCTCGCGCGTTTGCCGGAGGCGTTCCTCCGCGCGGCCGAATTCGTCGTACATCAGCGCCAGCTTCAGGCCGAACGTCACCGGCTCCGCGTGGATGCCGTGGCTGCGTCCGATCATCGGCGTGTCCTTGAACGCGCGGGCGCGGTCGGCGCCCGCCGCGCGCAAGCCCACCAAGTCTTCGAGCAAGAGGTCACAGGCCGCCGTCATTTGCACGGCCAGCGTGGTATCGAGAATGTCCGACGAGGTCAGTCCCTGATGGATCCACCGCGCCGCCGGTCCGACGTACGACGCCACGTTTTCCAAAAACGCAATGACATCGTGCTGCGTGCGTTTTTCGATCTCGTTGATCTCATCAATCGAAAAACGCGCCTTTGCCCGGATAGTCTCGGCATCCTCCTGCGGGATCGCGCCAATGCCCGCGAGGGCCTCGCAGGCGAGAATCTCGATCTCCAGCCAGATCGAAAACTTGCGTTCCTCGGACCAGAGGGCACGCATCTGCGGGCGGGAATATCGGGTAATCATCGAGCGGCAACTTAAAACCACGCCCCCGCGAAAAAGCAAACGCCAGTTGACCGCCTCGCCGGCGATGCAACTGGCGTTGAAAGGAAACGAGGAAGCAGGACTGCTTACCGGGTCACGTGCGCGCGGGACATGTGGCCGTTGGCATTGACGAGAACGCGGCCGCTTTCGAGCAGGTCAACCACGGCGGCGACGGTCTCGCGGTTGTTCTTCGAGCAGGAACTCACCGTCATGATGAGATCGCCGAGGTTCATGGTCTGGCGGTGGGACTTGCGGTCTTGCTTCTTCATAAAAAAATTGTGCGTAGCGTTGTTAGTAGGACAGGAATTTTGGTTGCACGTTCAATAGCAACCGCGATGCCAAGTCTCGATGATGTTCGTTCGTAGAGGGAACGAACGGTCAATGCGGGCGTGCAAAACTTGTTCGCTCGCCCCCGAATGAGACAGAAGTGTCAGTCCGCTGACACAATACCGCGCAAAATGACACTACGCCATGCCGGCTGGGGCCTTTTTGTTGACCGTCAGCCGCAACACGAGGAAGTACAGCGCCGCCAGGATCGCCACGCCGATGACGACCCAAACCGAGGCGTGCTTAATGAAATGCTCCCACTCCACCGGATCGTTTTTCTTCAAAAGGTCCGGCCGCTGCTGGTGTGCGAGGTAGCCGAGGTAGGTCAACACGCCGCACCACAAGGCCGCTCCCGACGTGGTCATCAGGGAGAAGGCGGCGAAATTCATCCGCACGATCCCGGCCGGGATGGAGATCAGGTGCCGGATGACCGGCAGCAACCGCGCGAAGAAAATGCCGCCCGCCTCGTAGCGCGTCAGCCAGACCTCCGCGCGGGCGATTTTATCCTCGCCGAGCAGGAAATATTTCCCGTATCGGGCTAACAGCGGGCGGCCGACCCACAGCGACACCCAGTACGAAATCGCCGACCCGATGTATGACCCGACCGTTCCGGCCAGAATCACGCCAGCGAAGCTCATGTGACCGTCCGCCGCCAGGAACGCCGCCGGCGGGATGACGATCTCGCTCGGGACCGGAATGATGGAACTCTCCATGGCCATCAGCAGGATGATCGCCCAATAACCGCCGTCGCGGACCCAGCCGAGCCAAAGTTCAAGGAGATGATGCAACATGTGGATTGAAGGAATGCGGGGCCGGGTGCGTCCGACCGTGACGCGCACCGCCCTAGCGCCCGCAGGCTTAGCAGCGAACCGCCGCGCAAGCAACCCCCCGGTTGGAAATTGCCGCTCGCCACCACCCTGGAAAACCGCAAAACTTCGCCCTGCCCCGTCATGTCCATCTACCGGCGTGTTCTGATTTATTACCGGCCGTTCGTGCGGCCCACGCTCCTGGCGCTCGCCATCTCGCTGGCGACCATCGGGCTGAACCTGCTCAAGCCCCTGTCCTTCAAGCTGATCATCGACCACGTGTTGCCGGGCAAGCCGCTGGAGGTCTTGCACGCGTGGGAGGGTTCGCCCGCGCCGCAGGTTTTCGCCCTGTGCGCGTTCCTGGTCGTGGTAACGCTGTTGTCGGGTCTGCTGGGGCTTTGGGGGAATTACGTGTTCGTCCGCGTCGGGCTCCAGGCGCTGCTCAAGCTGCGCACCGACCTTTTTGCCTACTTGCAAAGTTTGCCGCTGAAATTTCACGACGCCCGCCGGTCCAGTGATTCGTCGTTCCGGGTGGCCTACGACTCACAGAGCATCCAGACGATCTACAACCGGGGCTTCACGAACATCTTCAACTCGGCGGTGACCCTCGTGTCCATCTTCGTGATCATGCTCCGACTCGACGGGTCACTCACCGTGCTGTCCGTGGCGGTCGTGCCGGTGGTCGTCTGGGCGATCCACCATTTTTCGAGCCGTATCCGGCAGCAATCGACCTCCATCCAGGAGAAGGAAAGCGCCGTGCTGACGACCGTGCAGGAGGGTCTCAGCTCCATCAAGGTGGTGCACGCCTTCGGAGGCGAACAGGCGGCCGTCGATCAGTTCAGCGCGCACGCCGACGCGAGTCTGGCGGCCAACCTGCGGTTGACCATGACCAACGTCAAAAGCGCGCTCGTCATCAATACGCTGATGGCGCTGGGCACCGCCGGGTTGATCTACCTGGGAACGCTGCACGTGCTCGCCGGTCGGATTACGCTCGGCGACCTGACGCTGTTCATCAGCTACCTTGCGATGCTGTACGCACCCATCGAGGCGTTGACCCAGACCGCGTGGGCGCTGGAAGGCGCGGCGGCCGGGGCGCAGCGGTGTTTCGAGGTGCTCGACCACGCCGACGACGTGCGCGACGCCCCCGACGCGACTGTCATCACCGCGACGCGGGGCGAAATCCGCTTCGAAGGGGTCGGATTCGCGTACGACCCCGAACATCCGGTGCTTGGCGGCATCGACTTGGAAATCCACCCCGGGCAGCGGGTGGCGTTCGTCGGCGGGACGGGTGCGGGCAAGAGCACACTCTTGTCGCTCGTTCCACGGTTTTACGATCCGACCGCCGGGCGGGTGCTCCTCGATGGACGCGACCTGCGGACGGTCACCAAGAAATCCCTGCGCGCCCAGTGCAGCCTGGTGTTGCAGGATACACTGCTCTTTTCGACGACCGTGCGGGAAAACATCGCCTACGGGCGGCCCGACGCGACCGAGGACGAAATCATCCAGGCCGCGGAACGCGCGCAGGCGGCGGAGTTCATTCGCCGGCTGCCGCAGGGGTACGACAGCCCGGTCGGGGAACGCGGCGGCCACCTGAGCGTGGGACAACGCCAGCGCATCGGCATCGCCCGCGCCTTCCTGAAAAATTCGCCGCTCCTCCTGCTCGATGAGCCGACCAGCGCCCTCGACCCCGCCACGGAACGCTCGATCATGGACACCCTGGAGGAACTGATGCACGGGCGGACCACTTTGATCATCACCCATCGTCTGACGACCGTGCATCATCTCGACCAGATCTTTGTGTTGGAACAAGGACGGATCGCGGAGGCGGGGACGGGTGAATCCCTGCTCGCAAGCGGCGGAGTCTACGCGCGCTTGTTCAGTGCGGGTAGATACAATGTCAATGTAGAAAACTCTCTCGCAGTACGTTGAAGTATTTTTTACCGATGAAGCGTAAAAAAATTGCGGTGCTCGGTTTCATGGCGAATTGCCCGATTGCAGGCGTCATCTGGCAGCATCTGCACTACATCATCGGTCTCCAACGGCTCGGCCACGAGGTCTATTACATCGAGGATACCTCGCGGATTCCTTACGACCCCGTTCAGCAAACGCTGACGGAGGATTATTCGTACGCCGCGCATATCCTCGGGAAACTGGCCGCCGAACATGGGTTCGTGGGGCGTTGGGCGTTTAGCCCCCGTTATAAGTCGCGCGACGAAACCGCCGGTTTGGGTCGGACCTTCCTGAACGAACTCTACAGCGACGCCGACGCGCTGCTCAACATCTGCGGCTCGCACGAACTCAACGATGATCTCCTGCGCAGCGAGCGGATCGTCTATGTCGAGAGCGACCCGGCCGTCGAACAGATCAAGGTGGATCAGGGCGACGCCGCCACGACGGCCTTTCTGGCGCGGCATTGCGCGCGGTTCACGTTCGGCGAGAACGTCGGCCGGCCGGAATTCCCCGTGCCACTCCACGGTTTGACCTGGCTCCCGACCCGTCAGCCCGTGGTGTGCGACCTCTGGAACCGCCCCACCCGACCAATGGCGGCCGACGCCCGGTACACGTCCATCGCCAATCTCGCCACCGGTGGCAAAAAGGACATTGCCTGGCGCGGCGAGAATTACCTCTGGAGCAAACTGCCCGAGTTCCTACGCTACCGGCTCGTACCGCAGCGTTGCGCGGAGGATTTCGAGCTGGCGACACACTTCGCGGACCGTACGCTGGGGGACGGTTTCCAGGAAGCCGGCTGGCGAATTGTCCCCCCCGACGAAATCAGCGTGGACCACCATCGCTACGTCGAATACATCGGCGGTTCGAAGGGGGAATTCACGGTGGCGAAGGACCAGTACGTGCGACTGCACACCGGCTGGTTCAGCGACCGTAGCGCGTGTTATCTTGCCGCCGGCCGCCCGGTCGTCACCCAACAGACCGGGTTCACGCGTTTGTACGGCGGAGACGCGGGCTTGTTCGCGTTCGAGACCGTCGAGGATATCGTGGAAGCCGTCGGCAGGATCAACTCCGACTACGCTCGGCATTGTCAGGCCGCCCGGGAAATCGCCCGCGAATTTTTCGAGGCCGAAACGGTCCTGCGTTCGATGTTGGACCGCGTCGGGATATGACGGCGGACGCGAAAAGAAAGCGCGGCAAGCGTACGAGGCGCGAACAGTTCCGACGCCCGTCCCGTGAATATCCTCCTGCACACCATCGCCCTCGAACCGGCCCGCTGGACACCCCAGCGTGTTTCGCGGCCCTTGTCGGAACTCCTGCCGACGGTTGCCGGGGCCGGTTTTTACAAGTTGGAAATCTTCGAGCCGCACCTCGCCATGCTCCCGGACGAGCCGGCCTTGATCCCGATCTTCGAGCGATACCACCTTGTGCCCATGGTGCTCAGTTCCTACCTGGAACTCTCACCGCATCTGAATCCGGAGGCCGCGTTTGAAACGCAAGCCGCCGAACTGCTCGCGCGGGTGGATCGTTTCGGATTCGGGAAGGTACGGCTTTTCCCCGGCAGCGGCCCGGACCCCGCGAACACCGGCGCAACCATCGCGCAGATCGGCCGACGCCTGGGCTTTCTGGCTGGTCAGCGGCCGGAGGTGGAGTTCCTTCTGGAAACCCACGATGGTTCCCTGGCCGACAGCCCGGGCCTTGTGATCGAGCTGGTCCGCACCAGCGGCCGGCCGAACGTCGGCCTCTTGTGGCAGCCCACGATCTTCGAGCCTCGGGCCGCCATGGCCCAATGGGAAATGCAGAAGCCCTTCGTGCGACACGTCCACCTGCAAAACCGCACCCCGGACGGGCGATTTTCTCGTTTGGAGTCGGGGGTGATCGATTGGGAAGCGATCCTCGGATCGGTGGAATTCCAGGTGGATGTGAGCCTCGAATTCGTTCCCAGCGGGATCTGCGAGGTGGAGGCGTTTGACCTCACGACCGTCGTGCAGGAAGCCGTCGAGGAGTTCGGATACGTCGTCAAATTGGAGAGTTGACGCGCAAAAGGGAGAGTTCTCCCGAGTTGCTGAATTTTTTTGTTTTGACCCGTGTCGAGGGGCGAATTTTCGGGAATGCGCCCATTTACACTGAGGAATATTCCCCATCGATGCATTGCCGCCACCGTGCCCGGCGGAGGGTCGCGGCGGCCGGCGTAGCGGTGGCATGCAAGCTGTTCATGCTAGGAGAAAGCCCACCGGACGCGACCGCGGACACCCTGAAAGACGGGACTGGTTGGAGAGAAACCAATGGATCCGAAAATCCTGTTGATCGACGATAGCGCGATCCTACGCCGCATCGCCACCAACGTGCTCCAGACCCGCTCGGTCTGTGGTGAGGTGATCACGGCCTCCCGCGCCACCGAAGGGTTTGCCAGGGCTTGCACGTCGAGCGTCGGGCTGGTGCTCGTGGATTATCAGATCGCCGGGATGCCCGGCGCCGACTTGTGCCGGCGGTTGCTGGCCGAGCATCGGACCAGTCACGTTCCCGTGATTTTGCTGCTCGGACCGGGGATGACGCCGCCGGAAAGAAGTACCCTGCCCGCCAATATCGTCGACTTTCTGGTCAAGCCGTTCACGCCCGAGCAACTCGTGAGCGCCGTGAAGGCCGCGTTGGGTGCGGCAGGCGACGACGCGCCCGTCGGCCGATTGCGACAGCCTGCGGCTTACTCCACGGTTTCCCGGCCGGTGGCGATGAGCGCGCCTCTTGAGGTGGCCGCCGTGAACGCGACCGCGCTCGTCCGCCGCGAAACGAACCGCCTGCTCTATGCGCAGGCCGCGACGCGGCAGACGACGGCATCACCGACAGTGCGAGAAGCGCCGGCACGGCGGGTCCAAATTGATCCGACGCGGCTGCGCACCGCCCTCGTCAACGCCGTGTCCCGACAGGAAACCGGCGCTCTCCGCATCACGGCCGGCGACGGCCCGTCCACGGATATTTACATGGAAAACGGGCGCATCGTCGTTGTGGCGACGACGGACGCCGTGCGATACAGCGAGGAGGCGGACGGCGTCGTGCCGCCGAAGGTCAGCCCGGCGACCCTCGGCGAGGTCGTGGCCGAACAGGCTCAATCGGGAGTGCCGTTCTTCCTTTCGCTCGGCGCGCGGGGGCTGTTGTCCAAGGCGGCGGCGATTGGCCTGTTGCACCGCTTCGGCCAGAAACACTTCGCGCATTTCTGGGCGGTGCCGCCGGAGTCGCTCGTTTTTAAATTCGTCGGCATGGAC
>CALMVM010000327.1:17855-19486 GCA_937873255.1 uncultured Verrucomicrobiota bacterium
CGCCACCTCTGTGCGGAAGACATCGGAGCGTTGGCCCGGCACGAGGGATTCGCCGGTGCGCCGTCGCTCAGGGTGGACGCAACGGCGATGTTATCGGAGTTGCCTCTGGACGGGTCCGAGCGGGATTTTTGTCGGCAGGTCGGTGCGCGGCGCGATCTGGCGGCGGTGGCGAGGGGTCTCGGGATCACCGCGGAGCACGCTTACCTGTTATTGTACCGCTTTCGTTGCCTGGGAATCGCGGACTACCGCTCCAGCGCCTCGGCGTTCGTGGTGACGCCGCGCACCAGCGTGCGGCGGGTGCTTCCTTTGCACCGCTGACAGGATCAGACGCGGTCCGTCCAGGCGGGCGTGGCGTATTTGGCGGAGGCGAGCAGCTCCGCGCGCATGATTTCGTCCGGCGCGAGGTTCCTTTCCTCGCAAAAACGAGCGAGCGCGAGTGGAAATTCGCGGCCGAGATTTTCCCGCCAAAGAGCGGCCCGGACCGGGTCCGGTCGGATGCTCCCCTGATGCAGCAAGCCGAAACGGGTTCGTCGTTGCGCGCCGCCAGCGACCTTCGTCCCGCTGGTAATCAGGTCGTGGAGAACCGGGCGCTCGAAACAGGAGTTCGGCTGCGAAGAGTCGGCGGGGGGCGATGGTTCGTCCTCCTGCGCTTGCACGGCCACGCCGCCGCATTCCAAGGCTCGCGCGAGGGCTGCGTGGATCTGCCGATAAGACTCCACGGAGCGCAAGCGGGCAAACGGCACGCCGCGCGGGATGATGAGCGTGAACGTCACGTCGTCGCCGTGCTCGACGATTCCGCCACCCGTCAGACGGCGGATGATCTCCCTACCCTTCGCGACGCGTCGGGCCGCTCCCGATGGCTCGAAGTAACCGAATGTCACCGTCGGCTGTGCCCACCGATAGAAGCGCAGCAGCGGCGTGTCGCCCGGGTTTTGCAGGAGCACCTCATCGAGCGCCATGTTCAGCGCGCCCGCATGGGGAACGCCGTCCCGGATCACCTGCAAATGTTCGAAGCGGGCCGTGCCGGCGGTCATCCGCTTAGCCGGCTTGCGACATGTCGAGCGCGATCCGTTCGGCGGCGGCGCGGGGGTCGGGCTGGCCGGTGATGGGACGGCCGATCACGAGATAATCCGCCCCGGCCTCCACCGCCCGGCGCGGGGTCATCACCCGGCGTTGGTCATCGGCCGGACCGCCTTCCGACGCCGGACGCACGCCGGGAACCACGATGGTCAGCCCGGCTCCGAACCGTTCCCGCAGCAACGCCGCCTCGTGCGGGCTGGCGACCACGCCGCGCAGACCGCTGCCGGTCCCGAGCGCCGCCAACCGCATCACCTGGTCCGCGACGCCTCCCCCAACACCAGTCTCGTGCAACGTGGATTCGTCACTACTGGTCAGCACGCTGACACCGAGCAGGAGCAGATCGTCACCCGCCTCCGCCTGCGCCGCGCGCAGCATCGCCGCGCCGCCGGACAGATGCACGGTGAGAAAATCGACGCCGAGAGTGCCGGCCGCGCGCACCGCGCCCGCCACCGTGTTGGGGATGTCGTGCAGCTTGAGGTCGAGAAACACCCGCGCTTCCGCGCCGTTGGCGCGGGAGGCGGCCGTCCTGATTCGTTCGATGACGGCTGGAC
>CALMVM010000328.1 GCA_937873255.1 uncultured Verrucomicrobiota bacterium
CGTCTGGCCGGAGGCGTGCGCGAGCGGACCGCCCGTCAGGAGCAGGAAGAAAAGCGCCCTCAGGGCGGCGGCATTCACTTTTGCTCGCACATGGGCTATGTATCCCCGAAGCCGTGACAACTCTAGGGGAAACTTCCGCCGCCGCGCCGTCCGACGCCGGCCGGGACGAGGCCGTGCGGCATCTGTACGTCCATATCCCCTTCTGCCCGAAGGTTTGTCCGTATTGCAGTTTCTACAAGGAAACGTCGGATCGCAACAAGACGGCGCGTTTCCTCGAAGCCGTCCTGCGCGAACTCGACGCCCAGGCCGCCGTCCTGCCGCCGATCCGGCCGCGCACGATCTTCTTTGGCGGGGGCACGCCGAGCGCGCTTTCCACGCCGCAACTCGAATTTCTCCTCACCGGCCTGCGCGACCGCCTCGACCTGAGCGAACTCGTCGAATGGACCCTGGAGATGAATCCGGCGACCGTTTCGCTGGAAAAAGCGGCGCTTTTGCGTTCGCTCGGGGTCAACCGGATCAGCATGGGCGTGCAGTCGTGGGAACCGCAACTGCTCGCCGTGCTCGGTCGTGTCCACAGTGCCGAACAGGCGCGGCGTTCGTACGACATCCTGCGCGAGGCGGGTTTCGACAACGTGAACCTCGACCTGATCTTCGGTGTGCCGACACAGACGCCCGAGCAGTGGCGGCGCTCGCTCGCGCAGACGGTCGCGCTCGGGCCGGAACACATCTCGGCGTACAACCTGACCTACGAGGAGGACACGGAGTACTTCCAGCGGTTCGCGCGCGGTGAACTCTCGCAGGACACCGACGCCGACGCGGCGCTGTTTGAAATGACCGCCGATACCCTCGCCGACGCCGGGTACGAGCCGTACGAAATTTCCAATTTCGCGCGGCCCGGCCGGGAGTGTCTGCACAACCTCGCGTACTGGCAGGCGGCGGATTATCTCGGCTTGGGGCCGAGCGCGTTTTCGACCGTGGGAGAGCGGCGCTGGTCCAACGTGCGCGACACCGCCGCGTACAACGACCGGGTGCATGCGGGTGTCGTGGCAATCGACTTCGAGGAAGCGGTGCCGCCGGGGACGCGCCGGGCGGAGGCGATTGCGTTCGGCCTGCGCACGAACCGTGGCGTGGCGGTGGAGACTCTCCGGCCGTGGGGCGAACAGGTGGCGGAGTTCGAGGCGCTCGGGCTTTTGCGGATTACGGAAGCGCGACGCGTGCTGCTCACGCGCAAGGGCCGCCTGCTGGCCGACACGGTGGCGGAGGCGTTTGTGTAGGTCGATTTCGGACAACCAGCACGTGTATGCCTGCCGAACCTCACATCTTGCCAATGACCGATAATCTCCGCGTTGCGATGTGGAAATCCGCCGATAATCCCAGAGCAGTCATCCTCTATTTTCAAGCTCGTGAGCGGGAGGAATCTGTTTCTTTCCGTGTCAGTACTTCCTCCTCGATCCTGTCGTCGTTCTGGAAAATGCCGTCATTGAGCGGCGGCCACTGGCTGACACACACCGAATCACGCGGGGTGCGTCATTATGCCATCGCGCTCGGCGAACATAAATTTTTGGATCAGCCTTTCATCATAGGCCTCGAACTCGACACAGACCACGACCCGCAAGACGATGTCACCGAAGCTGTAGTTTGGGACAAGGCAAGCGGCGTGTCCCAAATCGCATACATCGAGTTTTCGGCGACTGCCTAGCTCAGTTGACGAAATACCCCGGCACCTCCACCAGCAGCCGGCCTTTTGCCATCGGCAGCGTGTAGCAGCCGGCCTCCACCCGCTCCAACTCCCCTCCGCCGAAAAGCCGCACGGTTTTCACCTTCGCGGGACGGTGGAATTTAAGCCGCTCGCCCGCGAAGCTGCTGCGCTCCTCGATCATGTCCTGATCGGCCGCCTTGCGCGTGGGAACGTAGTGCAACAGCGTCAGGATCAAATCGTCGCCGCGTTTGCGCGGGAAGACGTGGACCGTCGTCGGCAACCCCTCGCCGAAGCAGACGCGATTGCCGAGCCGGTTCATCGCGTCGTGCCAGCCGTCGCGCATGAGCAGGTTTCCCGTCTCTCGGAACTCCCGGAAGATCGGGTCCGCGAAATACACGAACCGCTCACCCATCACCACCGCCGGGGATTGATCGGGCAGGGCCATCGGCGGGGCCTGCGAATGCGAGGAATACGACGCGTCCGTGCGCTGGAAATACGGCAGCACGCGCTCGACGAGCACGCGCGTTTCCCGGCCCGCCGTCACCAGCACGCCCGGTAGATAGCAGACCCGGTCGGCGTGACCGAGGATCTCGGCGCATTCCTCGCTGGAACGCCAGTAGGTCGGAAACTTGGGCACCGGGCACGCCTCGCCGGTATCCGAGAACTCTAACGGCAGGAAATCCAGCGCCCATTTGCCCGCCGCGTCGAAGCCTGACCGGCATGAGAGCAGCAGCTTGCCACCGGCCGCGTAGTATGCACGTAGCCGTTCGCCCAACACCGGCGTGATGACCACCGAATCGGGCAATTGCACGAGGTCGAAGGGGCTCAGGTCGTCGCGCTCGTCTACCAGCCGCACGTCGCGGTGCAAATCGGCCGCCATGAGCATCGCGCCCTCGTCGCTTTTGTCCGCCTCGTCGCCGTCGCGGCCGGGCGACCACGGGCAGACATTGGCAAATTGCGGGGCCGCCACCGACCCCGCGTAGAAG
>CALMVM010000329.1 GCA_937873255.1 uncultured Verrucomicrobiota bacterium
GCGTCCGTGCCCCCCGGCACCGCCTGGTTGCTGATGGCATAGGGCTGGATGTTCGAAATCTTTCCTGCCAGTTCGGCCGGCAGATGGTTGACCAACACCGTCGGCCGGCCGTTTTCCCACAGGTAGCCCTCACCCGTGTGGTTGCCCGAGTCCGTGTCGACGATGACCTGGTTCTGATCGTTGATCCCCACCGCCTGCCCATCGGGCAGGTCGCTGAACGCGCCGTTGCAGTACAAATGCCGACTGCCCACCGCCGAGCCGGTGTTGTTCATGTGCTGGGGGGAAAACGTATTGACGAGCACCGGCACCCCGCAGGCCACCACGCCCCAGTAGTCCCATACGAGGCCTTTGCCGCTCGGATCACCGGGGTCGGGCACAAGTCCGCCGATGATCCCGCAGTAGCCGCCGTCGCTGATGCCTTCGATTATCACGGACGTGGAGTCCGATGGCCCGACAAACGGCGGCCGCGGCCCGGACAACCGGGTGATGTTGCCGTTCTGGCACAGGATGGACGTCGACCAGGGCGCCAGGATGTTAGAGTTGCCCCCGTCGGGGATGATGTACCCGTAGGCCTCTCCGTAGAGCGTGCCGTGGCTGTCCAGGAAATGCGGCGTGCGGATTTCCAAGGTGTCGCCGTGCAGGTGGTTGTCCTCGTCATCGATCCTGCCGTGCACCTCCAGGGGCACGCTCTGATAAAGAGTGGCGCGGCCGTTCACACTGCGGTAGGCCGTGAGACTGTCGGGCGTGTTCAAGGCGAATGCCGCCTCGTTGGCGTCGTTGAGCGCCACCATCTTCACGTCGAAGCCCCCCTGCACCGCGCCGCTGAGGTCCACGCACGCATAGCTTTGCACCGGCAACTCCTGCGGATGGTCGGGATCGTCCGGATCGACGGGGTCGCCCGGGTCGGTCGGCGTCGGGTTCGGCGCGGTCTCGCCGCCGTTGGAGCTTTCGTCAAACGCCGCCGCGTCGCTCAGGTTGCCGGCGTCGATCTTGGCGATGACCTGACTCGGCGTGTTGGAATGATCCGATACCTGGAAGAAGACTTTCGCCTGCCCGTCGGTGTTGGTGACAATCGAAACCAACGGCTTGGGCGACGCGACGTTCGTTCGCTGGAGCTGCCCCTCGCCGTTGACGGAGAATTTCACCGACACGCCCGCCGCCGGCAGGCCGTTGGCGTTCGAGACCTGCACGATCAACGGCGACGGCACGAAGCTGCTCGGGGCCGCCGCTTGGTTGTCCCCGCTGATCTTGCTCAGTTTCGGAGCCCGGCCGTTAAAAAAATCCCCGGGATCGGACCCTTGCTGAAATGCCTGCCAGTTGGTCAACCCTCCACCACCGGCTTCCAGGTCGTTTTTGCCGACGCCGAGGTGCCCGTAATATTGCATCTCCCACGAGTCGGGCAGCCCGTCGTTGTCCGTGTCGGGATCGACCGACAAAAGCAGCGCCATCTGCCGCCCGGCGGTATCCGTGCCCGCGCAGGCAATCTGTTGAGTGTTGTTGATCAAAACGCGGCTGCCATAAGCATTGCTGATCGTCGTAAACGACAGGTAGCTCGGCATGAGATCGACCACGTTGTGCATGACGTGGTTGTTCCAGAGCAGCGCCCGCGTGTTCCCGTTGGCATCCGTGCCAAAACCGGCAATGTAATAGTAAGAGTCCGGCACAGGGTGCGGAGGGATGGTGACCGCATCCGGAATAGCGATTGGTTGTGCGACGCGTATTGACATGGTGCTCAGGCTGACGGGCAGAAAACTCCCGTCGCCGGTATACAAGCTCACGCTGCCCCAGTCCGACATCAAGAAACCGGGAAGAAAGGTCTGCTTCTTTGCCTTGAAGAGATGCAACTGGCCATCGGATGCCAGCGAAGTGCCAATTGCCAACGGGCCATAGAGCAGCGTGAAGGCGTTGGCTCCCGCCCCACCGCCCAGGTCGCCCAGGTCCGTGTCGTTTTGCCCATCCCACACATAACTTCCTGCCGTGGAAAAAGGCGTGGCCGGGTTGATTCCAAGACCGTAGAGTCCCACTACCTGCCCGTCGGAATTCAACGAGATCGCCGTCCAATTGTTGCTCAAATCGGAAGCGTCGATCAACGTCATGCCACCATCCCAAAAAAAGCCCTTTGTATAGGTTGTTCCACCGATTCCCTGCTGCGGGAACAGATAGGTATCACCGACAATCTGTCCGTATTCGTTCAATGCGTTGGGCCAGGTGTATTGCGTGCAATCCACCAGTCCCAGATCGCCAAGATCGGTGATCGCTCCTCCGTTAACTTCCTGTTGAATGGTGTATCCGCGAGTCACGCCGTTGGCGTCCGCGTAGCTGCCGGTCAGATCGCCATGATAATTGATGGCAGTGACCGCCAGGATGTTGCCGCCTGCGCCATTGGGCGGGGTAAATGTGCTGACTGTGCCATCGGCATAGTAGATAAATCCCTTTCGGGCATAGGTGCCCAACTCCCAAAAGGTGCCCGCCACCGTGCCCCGGTCGTTGATGCAAGTGGCCATGCTGCTATCGGCGGCCAGCAGGTTGTTGAGGTCCAGGAAATATTTGGTTGTGTTGTTCCAAAGATACGCGTGGGGTTTGTTCGCGTTCGTGCTTGGGAAGTATCCCACGAACCAGCCCGCACTGTTGAGGCCGGCCACACTCATGGGGGGCGTGCCGTTGGCCGCCGGGTTCAATCCTGCATCGGTGAGCTTGATGACCTTCTCGACCTTGTAGAACAGGTCGGCGCGCGCCGGGTTCGGCGAGGCCGCCAGCAAGAGGAGCATCAAGAGGCAACCCCTCCGCCGCACAGACGAGAACATGGAGAAAATGATGGAGACCTCCCGTGGCATGAAGACGACGTTACATAAAATTCCCCCCATGGGGCAAGAAAAATCTTTCGGGGGACGGATGCCCGCCTTTCCTGAACGGGGCGCGCTTGCCGCCGTCAGAAAACCGTTGCCCCTGCCGGGTGCATCCTGTCAGGCTGCCATTGAATAGCCGCGCCGCCCCGCGCGTCCGCTCTGTCTGCCTTGATGTCCTCCGCCGCCCTCACCACTCCCGTCGCCGCCCACGCCGAACGCGTCCGCGTCCACGCGAAGTTTTTCTTTCGCGGGGACCGCAAATTCTTCCTCAAGGGCGTCACCTACGGGCCGTTCCATCCCGACGCGGCGGGGGAATACTTCGGCACGCCGGAAAAAGCCCGCGCCGACCTCGCGCTCATGCGAGAACTCGGCGTCAATCTGCTGCGCGTCTACTACGTGCCGCCGCGCTGGTTCATGGACCTGCTCGCCGAGGCGGGACTCTCCGTGTTGATCTCGATCCCGTGGGCCGAGCACGTCGAGTTTCTCAACGACCGCGCGATTCGCAAGGAGGTCGTGCGCACCGTGCGCGAGGCCGTCGGCGTACATCGCGGGCACCCGGCCGTTTTCGGTTATCTCGTGGGCAACGAAATCCCCACCACGATGGTCCGCTGGCTGGGCGTGCGCCGCGTCACGCAATTCCTCGAACACCTCATCAACGTCGCCCGCGCCGTCGATCCCGCCGCGCTGTATTCGTACGCGAGCTACCCGCCCACCGAATACCTCCTGCCGCAGAACGTCGATTTCTGCACGTTCAACGTCTACCTGCACGCCCAGCGCGATTTCGAGAACTACCTCTTGCGCCTGCAAAACCTCGCCGCCGAGACGCCGTGCATCATGGGTGAGTTCGGCATGGACACGATCCGCCACGCGCAGGAGGAACAACGCGAGATGCTCGACTGGCACGTCGAGAGCGTCGTGCGCTGCGGCCTCGCGGGCACCGTGCTCTACGCTTGGACGGACGAATGGTTTACCGGCGGCATGGACATCACGGACTGGGCGTTCGGCCTCGTCACGCGCGAACGCCAGCCGAAGCTCGCCTTCCACGCGCTCAAGGACAAATGGGGCGGCGGCGACGACGAACACGTCACGCGCCGCGTCAAACTACCATCCTACCCGAAGGTCAGCGTCATCGTGTGTTCGTACAACGGCGCGCAGACGCTGGAGACCTGTTTGGAATCGCTGCTAAAAGTCGATTACCCCGACTACGAGATCGTCTTGGTGGACGACGGCTCGACCGACCGTACGCCGGAAATCGTGGAGCGATTCCGCCACGAACCCAAACTTGTCCCGGTCCGCCAGAAAAACATGGGCCTCTCCTACGCGCGCAACGTCGGCGCGCGCACGGCCAAGGGAGAAATCCTCACCTACACCGACGGCGATTGCATGGCCGATCCCGACTGGCTCTATTATCTCGTCGGCACGCTGCTCAGCGGCCCGTACGCCGGCGTCGGCGGGCCGAACGTCTCGCCGCCCGCCGCCAATTGGGTGCAGGCGTGCGTTGCCGCCGCGCCGGGGGGACCCAGCCATGTGTTGCTCACCGACACGATTGCCGAGCACATCCCGGGCTGCAACATGGCGTTCCATCGCTGGGCGTTCGAGCAGGTGGGCGGCTTCGATCCGGAATACCGCAAGGCCGGCGACGACGTGGACTTCTGCTGGCGTCTGCAAACCGCCGGGCAGGTCATCGCCTTCAGCCCATCGGCCATCGTGTGGCATTACCGGCGCTTCACGTTACAGGCGTTCAAGCGTCAGCAGGAAGGCTACGGCGAGGCCGAGAGCATGCTGCGCTTCAACCACCTCGTTTTCTTCGGTCCAACGGGCACCGCGCAGTGGAAGGGCAACATCTACGGCGCGCCGCGTTTCACCTGGCTGGTCAACGAGCCGGTCGTCTACCACGGCGTGTTCGGACACGGATTATTTCAATCCATCTATCCCACTCCGCGCTCGGTGATTGCCGATTATGTCAGCAGCGTCGAATGGCTCGCGCTGACGATCTTTATCTTCGCGTTGTCGATCCCGCTGGCGGGTTTGCGGATCGTGCCGTTTTTGATGTTCGGCGCGACGTTTCTCGTGGCGCTTTCCTACATGATCCACGCGCGGTTGGAGGCGCGGTTCGACACGATCCCGGCGCGCTTGCTGGTGATGGTGCTGGCCTTCACCCAACCGCTGGTGCGCGGCTGGGCAAGGTACTCGACGTGGCTGCGTTTCAAGCGCACGCCGGAGTCGGTCATCATGGCCCCGCACGCGCACGAAAATAGTTCCCTGCGCTGGCTGCAAATGAAACGCCGCCGTTATTGGAACGAGACCGGCATCGGCCGCGAGGCGCTCATCACCGAGATCGTGCGCGTGCTCGAAACCGAGAACTGGCGGTACTCCACCGACACGGGTTGGAAATCGTGGGACATCCAGATTTACGGCAACCTGTGGTGGAACCTGCGCCTGCGCACCGTCACCGAATATCACGGCGGCCCGAAGTGCCTGACCCGCGTGCGACTCACTTATTACCCGGTGGTGACGACCGTGCTGCTCAACGTGATCTTCGCGTCGATCCTCGTCTACCGGCAGTTGCTCACCACGACGCCGCTACGCGACTTCTGGCTGCTGGGAGCGTACGCGCTGTTCCTGTTGTTCCTCGCCTACCGGGCCTTCCGGCTGAAGCTGCGCGTCGCCGATTTGACCGATACCGCCGCGATGAAGTGCGGCCTGACGCACATCGTCGGCCGGCAGAAAAAGAAAGAGCC
>CALMVM010000330.1 GCA_937873255.1 uncultured Verrucomicrobiota bacterium
CCCGCCTGGGCACTCGTATAGAGTTCGGTCGCCAGGTTGGCGGCGGCATAGGCACGGAGCTGGTTGCTGCCACGGTCCACGCACCAGACCACGCCATTGGCGGACGCGCTGCTCGCCGAAATCGCCGGGGAGGAACTCAGGTAACCGAAGGTGTCCGGGGTGACGGAGGTGGCGGCGGTGTAGACCCCGTTGGCGATGCCGAAGGCCCGCCCGAAGTCGTTGTTGTATGCCCCCAGGTAATAAAACGCACCGTTGAAGTAAGCAGGCGTGTTAAAGGACCCGGTGATGGTGTTGGGAGAAGAGACCTGCACGACTTTGTCACCGGTGCTCACGAACGCCTTGTTGGTGATGCCGCCGCGGAACTTGCCCATGTTGTCGCGGTCGATCAGGTAAAGGCGGCCCTCTTTGCCCGAGCACATCAGCAGGTGTGGATGCGCCGCGCTGCCCGCGCTGTCCGGCAGGAGCATCGGCGCGCCGGAGCCGAGGTCCGTGTCGCCGTTATTGAGGGTCTTCTGGTTGTAGGGAGTGAAGTAGTCGGCCACTTTTAATCCCCAGCCGTTGGCGTTGGGGCTGCTGGCGGTCGAAGAGGAATCGACCACCAGTTTCAGCACCGAGTCGCCGTAGTTGTGGTTCGCCGGGAAGCTGTTGGCGTCAAAATCCGCGACGGCCGGGTCGGTGTTGGCGTTGGCGTTGGCGAAGGTGCCGTTGCCGGTGACGACGTAGAGCGCGCCGCTGCTGTCGGCGGCGGGGATGCCGCCACCCATCCAGATCCCGCCCTCGCCGCCGTTGGGCGAGACGTTGAAGACGGCGGTCAGCTGCATCGCCGAGGTGTTGTAGCCGAGCACCCAGCCGTGGTACGGGCCGTTGTCGCCGTGGGAGGCGCTCGCGATGTACACGACGCCGTTGACGAGGGTCAACCCGCAACGCTGGTGCGTGCGCAGGGCGTTCATGGTGATTTTGCCGCTGACCGCGCCGTCGCCCGTGCCGGTGACCGAGGGACCGCTCACGTAGGTATACGGGCTGGTGGTGCCTGCCGTCTCGGCGATCACGACCGGGCTGCCGCTGCGCTCGGTGCCGCTGGCGATGTCGATGGCATGCAGGCGCAGGTAATAGTGGTTCACCCCACTGACCACGAGGCGGCTCTTGGCCACCACGTACATGTAGCGGAGGCCGGTGGCGGCATTGGGCGCGGGATCGATCACCGGGGTGCTGGTAATGCCGACCTCGGGTGAGATGTCGCTGGTACCGGTGTCGGACTGGGGAACAGTGGTTTCTCCCCCGGCCGTGTTGATCGTGCTGAGCTTCCAGATCTGGGTTCCGCTCGTTGCATCGAACGCGTAAACGCTGTCGTGCATGGTGACAGCGAAAACGGTGTCGTGCGTGGTACCTTTGTAAGTCCCGCCGGTGATGGGAAGCCCGGGAACGTAGAGCGGTTGTCCGTACACCTGGCCATCCACCGCCGCGCTAAAAATCTTGCCAAACGTGGCGGAAGAAATGTTCGAGGGGTTGAGGCGGGTCTCGTTCAGGTTCTGGCCGGTGCTGGCGAGATCGTTGTGGTAGCTAAGCACGCTGACCTGCGCGCGGAGCGACGCCGTGGAAAGCGTGGCCGAAACGCAAGCCACCATCAGCAAGAGCTTTTTAGGAAACATTGGGAGGATACGCGTGCATAGCCTATGCGAACAATGAATACAAGCGACAATCGTGGAGAGGGTCGGGGCAGGCTGGCAGACCCCGTGTGCCCGGGCCAGAAGCGCAAGTGTCGATGCGGATCGTTCCCATGGACCTGCACCGGTGGGGTGTTGGAATACGGCAAAGCCGCTGGTGCACGTTCGAGCGAGTGTTGCCTTTGGCGGCCTCGACATTGCGGCAAGGCGGGCACTCAAACAAGACGGAAACGGAAGCGCGGGTCTTTACAAGCCGCACATTCTCCCCGAAATTGTGAAGGTAGTCGTAGTCAGCCCCCGAATATGAAGCTGTCACCCAAACACGCGGCTGTTGTATTGTCCTTGTTCATTCTTGGCGCTGCGAGCGTGGCGGCACTAGCCTTGAACAAAATTAGGAAGAATCAACACCGGTCGGTGGAGACCGCGGTGTCCACAATGGACAACCAGAACCCGACTCCAATTCCGTCTTCGGTGCAAACCGCCGTCCCGGCCGTGGCAGGTGTGGTCACTCCGGCGCCGACCATCATGCCAGCTAATCCAGCGGCAACGGCGTCGATCGCACTGATGGCTTTACCCGCTGATGCTACTGCGGTTCCCGACGAGGCTTTGTTGCAGCTTTCCAAGCTGGTTGATCTGGCGCATGCAACGACGCGGCCACCTGACAAACAACGCTGGGCACAAGCAGTCCCCGTTGCCTCGAAGTTGATGGAAGGCCCTTGCGATTGTGACCAACGCAATTGGCTGAAGCACTTCGTGAAGATGGGTAACGATGCGCTCAGCAACTCGGACACGGACTATATGGTAGAGGCCGGATTGTTGTCTACCATCCGGCGTTCGGACACGCAGCACTCTTCCGACACGAGCAAGTTGAATTAGCGCCTGTCGTGAGCTTTGGGCGTGGTGGAGTGTAGGCCGGCGGCCATGAGCCGCCAAGCGTATCCGAGCGATGCTTCCGACGAGGAGTGGGATTTTGTCGCGCCGTATTTGACCTTGGTGAAAGAGGACGCGCCGCGGCGCACGCACCCTTTGCGCGAGTTGTTTAACGCGTTGCGCTGGTTTGTGCGGGCGGGCTGCTCATGGCGGATGCTGCCCAACGACCTGCCGCTGTGGACAGCCGTCGAGCAGCAGGCCAGACGCTGGATGCGCGCGGGCTGCCTGGAGGCGATAGCCCCGGCCTGCGCATGGTCATCCGCCTGCTCCAAGAACGCGCCGAAGAACCTACCGCAGCTGTCCTAAATGGCCGCACCCTGCAAAGCAGCCCTGAGAGCGGAACGCGAGAGGGTTACGACGGCTACAAGCGCAAAAAGGACAGCAAAGCCCACGTGGCCGTGGACACGCCGGGCAACTTGCTCGCCGTGGCCGTCACCCCCGCCAGCGAACAGGAACGCGCCCAGGTCGATAACTCGCCGCACAGGTGCAAGCGGCCACCGGCCAGCGCGGCGACCTCGCGCTGGAACTCCTCGTCAAATCTGCGGCCGTGCTTGCTTTGGTTGTTTGATCTTGCCCCGGTTTTGAGGTTCTCCCGCACTTTGTGTGGAAGTGGGCCAACCTCCCGTCAATACGGAACAATCCCAGAGGGACAAACCTGTGCGGCAAGGCTGCCGTGCCGATCCATCCACACAAAGTGCGGAAGAACCTCAGAACCGGGGCAAGATCACAGTTCATAACAAGCTCTACGCGCGTAGTAGTAGAAAACGTCCACTCCTCCTCCGCCAACGGTCCCCGCCGGTACAGGCGTCGGCACATAGACATGCTCACCATCGGGGGCAAGGACGCCGAATTTGAAGTTGCCCCATGCCTTTCCGTCGTCGTTTCTTCCTCCCACTGCGTACCAGTTGTAGCCGGTAGTGACATTGCCTTGCAGGCGGACCTCAAGGAGTTGATTCGCTTTGAGGTGGATTTTTTTTCCCGTCTTCGGCGTCCGTGATAGTGACATCAGCCTTCGTGAACTTAAGACGGTCGCGGGCCGAGGCGGTCGTGCAGATGGTCACGAAGGAAGTGACGGCGGCACCGACCAACCAAGCGATTGATGAACGAAAGGGGTGCATCTCGGGAATAACGGCGTGGTCCTACTGGTCGCTCGCTTTCTTGACGGTCGTGCGCTTGGTCGAGCGCGTCGTGGTCGTCATGGTCCGCTTATTGTCCGGCGCGGGCGGCGTCACGATCTGTGCGCGGGTCTGCGGCATCAGGCTCAGGGTGCTGTCGAGATACTGGTCGATGTCCTTCTGCGAGGAGAACGCCTGCTGCGGGATGTCGGTGCGCTTGATCTGATCGACCGTCAATTCCTCCAGCTTGTCCGTGCCCTCGACGATGTACGGCGTCATGAAGATGAGCAGTTCCGTCTTGCTGTCGCTCTTGGTCGTACGCTTGAACGCGTTACCCAAAAATGGGATGTCCCCCAGCAGCGGCACCTTGCTGACTTGGGAGCTGGTCTGCTTCTGCATCAATCCGCCGATGACGACCGTCGTCTTGTCGGGCGTCACCACGACGGTTTCCGCCGAGGTCTTGTTGATGATGGGCGCGGCGAAGGACGCGGAGAGCTGCACTGTCTGCGTGGAGAGCGAACTGATCTCGGGCGAGACGATCATTTCCACAGTCTTGTTGAGCGTGATGAACGGCGTCACGCGCAGGATGATGCCCACGTCCTGATAACTGACGCTCTGGATCTGCTGGCCCGTGTCGGTGATCTGGTTGCTGGAGGGAATGGGTACCTGCTGGCCGACGACGATGACGGCCTGCTGATTGTTGCGGGCTAGAATCGACGGGCGCGAGAGCACGCTGACCTTGCCCTTTTGCGCGAGGGCGTAGAGCGTGGCGGTGGCGTTCTGGGTGTTGAGCTTGAAGAACGCGCCGGTCGTCTGGCCGGCGAGGCCGAAGTTCGAGCCCGGTCCGGCGTAGCCGCTGGTGCCGGCGGGGTAACCCGTCGCCGTGGTGGCGGTCGTCTGCGTGCCGCCGCCGGCGAGCGGGATCGTCGTGGTGGTCGTGGTCGAGGGAGTGGAGGTCGGCGTCGTCCCCGTGATGGCCTGGAGCGCGGACGTGCCCAGTTGCGTGAGCGCGGGCTGGCCGACGTTGAACGCGTAGCCACCCTCCACGCCGAAGTCCGTGCTGTTGTCGAGCGTCACCTGGGCGAAGAGCACCTTGATGAGCACCTGCGGCTTGGGCCGGTCGAGATTCTTGATGACGCGGGTGATCTCGGCCTGCGTGTCGTCGTCGGCGACGATGATGAGCGAACGGCTCTCGGGATCGATCTGGATGAGCGCGTCGCCGAGCTGGGTGTTGTTGCGGTACTGGCGGGTGGTGCCGGCGGAGTTGGAGTTGGAATTGTTGCCGCCGTTGTTGTTGCGGTTGGCGTTGTTGTTGTTGGTGCCCGCGTTGGTGTTGGTGCGCGGGGCATTGGTGGTGTTCTGCGCGGAGGCGGGGGAAGGTAGAAGGCAGAAGGCAGAAGGCAGAAGGAGCAAGCAGAACAGCCAGCGTGCACGGGCGCGGCGCACAATTTTTAGCGGGGGAATGAGCATCATAC
>CALMVM010000331.1 GCA_937873255.1 uncultured Verrucomicrobiota bacterium
AGTGCCCATTATCCAGACAGGCGCAGAGACATTTTGGACCCCATGCAAACCTCCCCTCCCTCCCGTTTCCGTCGCCGGCTGACGACGTTCGCCGCCGGCTGCCTTTCCCTGCTCGCGGGGGTCGTCCATGCCCGCGCGGCGTTGACGGGGACGTTCACCGTCAACAGCGCGTGGGAAAGCGGCTACAGCGCGACAATGGCCGTCGCCAACTCCGGCCCCGCCGACGTGTCCGGTTGGACCGGCACGCTGGCGACCGGCGATACCCTGACGAGTTGGTGGGGCGTCGGCGCATCGGCGGGCAAGGGCCGGTACGCGCTCGCGCCAGAGTCGTACAACGTCACGATCCCGGCCGGCGGGCGGATTTCCTTCGGCTTCAACGGCAACGTCGCCACTCCGGCCGCGCCCGCGCTGACGATCAACGGGCTAAACGTGCCGATCACCACCGGCTCCGCGCCGACACCAACGCCGACACCCACGCCGGGGCCCGGTGGCACGCCTTCCCCGACACCGACCCCGGCCGCTGGCGCGCCAGGCACCCCGACGATCTCGATTCTGAAGAACTTCACCGATGGCGGCTACGACGTGAATTGGGCCGTTTATTCCGGGGCGGCCGCGACCACTTGCACACTGCTAGAAGACGGGAACGTCTACACGACGGGCAGCGCCCCGGCACCGGCCAACGGCACGCAGAGCGGCACGATCCACGTCGGCGACCGGCCGTACGCGGCGCACCTTTACCAAGTCCGTTTGAGCAACGCGGCGGGTGCGTCGTCGAGCGCCTCGAAATCGTTCCTGTCCGACGGCGCGAGCCCGATCCTCGTCGGGCCGTTGTCGAGCGGCGGCGCGTCGCCGGATGCCGTGATGCAAGCGCGGCAGTTGACCGTCCCGCTCGGCGTCGCGGTCGGTTTCCCGGTGTCAATGATCGACGGCACGGCCGGCGCGTATTCCGTCGCCACGAACAACCCCGGCGTCGTCCGTTTCTCGATGAATGGCGCGACCCTGACCGTCACCGGCCTCGCGCCGGGACGCGCCTCGTTGCGGATCACCAACACCGCCGCCAATACCTCGCGCTGGCTCGGCGTCCGCGTGCGCAAGGCCGACGGCTCATTACCCGGGATGCCGGATTACCTCGCGGTCGGCTCCGTCAGCCAGGACACCGACACCGATCTGGCGATGTGGCGCAACTTCGGCGCGGGCGCGCTCAACACCCGCGTCGATGCCCGTTACATCTACCTCAACGACGGCCCGTACAACGACACCTGGACCACTTGGGGCGGCAACCCCAACAACTGGTTCGGCGAAACCTCGCCGCACGGTCTGCGCGCGTACGGATATGTCCGCGAGAGCCTCAAGCTGGGCATGATCCCGTTCTTCGTCTGGTACAACATCGACGGCACCGGCGACAGCTTTACCACCGACACGGGCAACGCGCAGAACGTCGATTTCATGAAGGGGTACTTTACCGACCTCAAGCGGATGTGCGATCTGGTGAAGGCGGAGGCTCCCGACGAGACGGTGGGCATCGTGATCGAGCCGGATTTCATCGGCTACCTCGCCCAGAACGGGGTCGATCCGACGACGTTCCCGGCGCGCACTGATGCCGCGTACACCGTCGGCATGCTCACGCACGGGGCGGACCCGGAGTTTCCCAACACGGTCACGGGTTACGTGCAGGCCGTGAACTACCTGTTTTCCAAAAATCTGCCGCGCGCGTATTTCGGCTGGGAATTCGCGCTGTGGGGACATCCGGCGAACGGCTGGACGACACCGTCGGGCACGCTCGGATTGATGCACCTCACCGACGAGCCGATCTCCGGCGACAACACCGGCGCGAACGCCACGCGCCTCGGGATTACCCGGGGGCGGGCCGCCATCTACAACGAAGGCACGGCGACGACGAACTACTACCTGCGCTGCGGCGTGGCGAGCTACGGGGCGTCGTTCGTGTCGGTGGACAAATATGGGTTGGACGCCGGCGCGGAGCAGGGGGCGGCGGCGAACCCGGGCAACTCGACGTGGTTCTGGAGCCAGACGGTATGGAATAATTATCTGACGTTCGTGCAGGCGATGCACGACACGTCGAAACTGCCGGTGACGTTGTGGCAATTGCCGGTGGGGCACATCAACGGTTCGTCGCTGGCCAACCCGGCGGGCGGCGTGTTCGCCGACCTGGTGAACACGTACCAGCACTACGAGGATTCCGCGCCGACGTTCTTTTATGGCGACGCGTTCAGCCCGGGGGCGGGGAGCCGCTACAACTATTTCTCCGGCACGACGAACGGCGCGGACGCGGATCCGATGGCGAATCTCTCGGCCAACGGCACGGCGATCCGGTGGGGCTCCGCGATGAGCCGCGCGGCGAATGCGGGCGTGCGGGTGGCGCTCTTCGGCGCGGGCGTCGGCAACAGCACGGCCGGCACGGGCAACCCGCCGACGGACGGCGGTTGGTGGATCACCGCGACGCAGGGT
>CALMVM010000332.1:0-692 GCA_937873255.1 uncultured Verrucomicrobiota bacterium
ACATCGGTTTGCGCTTCACCGTCAGCCGCAAACGCTCGCTGATTTTCAGCCTGCTGGGCGTGATCTTCGGTGTGGCGTTCTTCATCTGCACGCAGGCGCAGACGCAGGGGTTCCAGCAGTATTTCATCAAGACGATCCTGGGCACCTCGGGCGCTATCGTTATCAGTGACCGTTTTCAGGAGCGTTACACGAATTTCAACACCGCCAACGAGGGCAAGGTGTTCGGGAGCATGCAGCGGCGCAAATATTACGAGGGCATCACCGATGCGGCGGAAATCATGCGCGTGGCGCGGCAGTTTTCCAACGTGATCGCCTGCGCGCCGATCGTGCTCGGCAACGTCACCGCGCGGGGGGATTTCCAGACCGAGGTGGTCAATCTCCAGGGGATCGACCTCGACCAGCAACTCCGCGCCACCGCCCTGGGCGAGCAGATCATCGCGGGCCGGATCGAAGATTACCGCATCCGGCCCGACGGATTGATCCTCGGCTCGCTTCTCGCCGACAAGATGCAGCTCAAGGTGGGCGACAACGTCACGCTGATCGGCAACGGCACCCAGCGCAAGGTAATGAACCTTTGCGCGATCTTCCGCAGCGGCAACAACATCATCGACGAACGGCGCGGCTCCGTGAACATGCGCTTGGCGCAGTCACTCTTGGATACACCGTCACTGGTTTCGCAGATCATCGTGACC
>CALMVM010000332.1:702-3384 GCA_937873255.1 uncultured Verrucomicrobiota bacterium
TGCTGATTTTCAACACGCTGACCATGACCGTCCTCGACAAGGTGCGCGAGATCGCCATCCTGCGCTCGATGGGCTACCGCCGGTTCGACATCACGGTGATTTTTGTTTACCAGGGCTTTATCATTGCCTTGCTCGGTTCGCTCTTGGGCGCGGTCTTCGGAGCCTTGATCACCTACGGCCTCTCGCAAATCCCGATCAAGGTGCGCGGGATTCTCTACACGGACCGCTTTATCGTCGCCTGGCGGCCCGAACATTATTACTACGCCGCGCTGATCGCCTTTTTCGCCGTGCTGACCGCTAGTTATTTCCCGGCGCGGCGCGCGGCCAACCTCGCGCCGGTGGACATCCTGCGCGGCTCTGGACAATGACCGATCACGACCCAGCGATGAATCTTCCTGGCGCCGCGGCGGACGATGTCTGTCTGCAATGCGACAATTTGGAGCGTTTTCTGGGCGAGGCGGAGGCGCGCGTCCACGTCTTGCGGGGGGTCTCCCTGAAGTTGGAACGCGGGCATGTGCACGCTGTCGTCGGTCCTTCGGGCTGCGGCAAGAGCACGCTGCTATACATCCTGGGGCTGCTCGACCGACCGGACGCCGGACGCCTCGTCATCAGCGGCCAGGCGGTGTCGGACCTGCCCGACGACGAACTTTCGCGCCAGCGCAACGCGTTGCTGGGATTCATCTTCCAGTTCCACTTCCTGTTGCAGGATTTCACCGCGTTGGAAAACATCATGATTCCCATGCGCCAGCTTGGCCGCCTGGACGAAGCGGACATGCGCGACCGCGCGGCGGAACTGCTCGACGCGGTGGGCCTGGGCAACAAGCTGAACCGGCCCAGCCGCCACCTGAGCGGCGGCGAGCAGCAGCGCGTGGCCATCGCCCGGGCGCTGGCCAATGATCCGCAGGTCATCCTGGCCGACGAACCCACCGGCAACCTCGACACCGCCAATTCCGACCGCGTATTTTCGTTGTTGACCGACCTGGTCCATTCCCGCAACAAGGCGCTCCTGCTCGTCACGCACAATCCAGCCATCGCCGAGGCCTGCGACTGGGTGCACACGATCAGGGACGGCCTCATCGTCGATCAGGAGTTTCATGACCGAAGCAACAAGTCCTAACCCTGCCGCGTTCCAATAATGGAAAAGTTCAGATACGTTATCCTCGGCGCGGGGCCTTCCGGCCTCGCGTTCGCCCACACCTTGCGCCTGCTGGGCGAGGAATCCTTCGTCGTGCTCGAAAAGGAAACCGGGGCGGGCGGCCTGTGCCGCAGCGTCGAGGTGGACGGCAAGCCGCTCGACATCGGCGGCGGCCATTTCCTCGACCTCAAGCGTAAGGAAGTGCTCGACCTGCTCTTCCGCTTCATGCCGCGCGAGGAATGGCAGGAGCACCACCGGGTTTCCAAAATCCGCATCCGCGGCATCGAACTCGACCATCCGCTGGAGGGTAATCTGTGGCAGCTACCCGTCGCCGATCAGATCGACTTCCTCGAATCCATCGCCCGGGCCGGCAGCGTGCTCGGCGAGCCGCCACCCGAGGCGTTTGCCGACTGGATCACCTGGAAGCTCGGCGACCGCATCGCGCAGGAGTACATGTTGCCGTACAACCGCAAAATCTGGTCGATGGACCCGAACAAACTCGGAACTTACTGGCTCTACAAGCTGCCGAACGTCTCGTTCCGCGAAACGCTGCAAAGCTGTCTGGAGCACAAAATGTTCGGCGCTCTGCCCGCGCACGGAACCTTCCTCTACCCGAAGGAATACGGCTACGGTGAGGTCTGGCGGCGCATGGGCGATGCGCTCGGCGACAAGCTCCGCCTCGGGGAGAGGCTCATAACGGTCGATCCCGCCACCCGCACCGTGAACGGTCGCTATCAGGGTGAATGCATCGTCAACTCGATCCCCTGGACGTTCTGGACCGAAGCCGGACCGTTGCCGGACGAGGTGCGCGCGGCCATCGGCAAGCTCGTCCAGGTGCCCATCGCCGTGGATTACCACGCCGAGACGCTCCCTTCCGATTCCCATTGGACTTACGATCCCGAGGAGTCGAAGAGCTTTCACCGGCTGCTGCTGCGCTCGAATTTCTGCACCGGCTCGCGCGGTTACTGGACGGAAACGAATTCCGCCCGCTCGCCCGCGCGGGGCGACGCTTTCCGCCATCACAATCCCTACGCTTATCCGGTCAACACCCTCGACAAGCCGGGGGCCGTGGAAACCATCAAAACATGGGCGACGCGGAACGGCATCCATCCACTCGGGCGCTGGGGGCAATGGGAGCACATGAACTCGGACGTGGCGGTATCTCTGGCCATCGCCGCCGCCCACGAGTTGCGCGCCGCGGGCGGGTGAGTCAGGGAAGGTAGACGACCACCCCCGGGCACCGTTGGACCTGGCCCCCGCACGGCATTTGCTACAGGGAGTTCCCGTGGTCATGGCTCCACCTTCCCGCCCTTCCCTGTCCGACGACCGCGTTTACTACCAGCACGCCGGCAGCATCGGCCTAGTCCGCCGCGTTTCCTTGCAAGCCCGGCTGCACGTCTTGCGCACCTTTATGGACCTGTTACGGCCCGACGCCGGAACCTCGGTGCTCGACGTGGGCGTGTCGCTGGACGTGGCCAGCGCGGAGTCCAACGTGCTCGAACAATTTTACACTCACCCGGACCGGTTGGTGTGCGCGGGCATCGGCG
>CALMVM010000333.1:0-1203 GCA_937873255.1 uncultured Verrucomicrobiota bacterium
ACGTACGTGTCGTCGTGCGTGACTTGCCGCCCCCCGCCCCCGCGCGCGGGCAGGTAATAAATCCGGCTGTCACCGATGTGCGCGAAATGCATCCCACCCCCCGTGAACCACCCCAGGCTCAGCGTCGCGCCCATGTCCGCGCATTCCTCGTCGCTGCCGCCGAGGAACCGCAGCGCGCGGTGGATCTGAGCGAATAATTCCTCCAGCACGTCGGCGTGCCCCGTCTCCAGCCCGACCGCCGACTGCCGGAACGCGCGAGGCAACAAATGCGTGACCTTGTCCACGGTGATCCGGCTGGCGAACTCGCCCGCCTTGGCACCCCCCATCCCATCGCTCACCGCGAACACGAAATCGGCGTCGGCCGTGGTGGCGTCGCCGATCTTGCCCAGGTAGTGGACCTCCTGCGCGTCGAACCGCAGGCAAAGGAAACTGTCCTCGTTGTTCGCGCGGACCTTGCCGCGATCCGTGCGGCCGGACCAGCGCAGGCGCAACGCGTGGGACGTTCTATCCGAGTGGGTGTTCATGCGTGTTCACAGGCAGGAGGTCGGGCGGCACGGCGTCGGAAGGGGCGTCGGGGGAAAGCAGCGTGGCGAACTCGAAGTCGATCACGCAGAACTGTCCCGCGCGCGGATCGTACGTGATGTTGCGCGCCTCGGCGTCGTCGTGGCGCACGCCGTAGGCGCGCAGTTCGGCGAAAATTTCACGTACGCGCTCGTCGTCGAGGTGCTCGACGCGCCGGCCGCAGTTGGTCGTGACGATGCGCAGCGCCTCCGGGTCGCTTTCCAGCAGGCGCGGCACGAACGGGCAGGCGCGTTCGGCGAGGTGGCGCAGCACGCGGGTCTCGTTGGCGAACCGCTCGGCCGCCTGCGGGCCACGAAAGGTCTTGGTCACCCGGCCGTCGTAAGAAATCCGCACCAGCGCGCGGAGCGTGTCTTTGACCTCGTGCGGCACACCGTCAACAGAACGGCAAAACGCCTAAAACGCAAAACTCCGCCGCGCAGGCGGCCACGGAACGCAAATTTTGCGTTTCCTTCGCGGGCAGCCGTCGTGTAATACCTGACGGCGGCGCGGCGCGGACCCTGTTGCAAGGCGGGGCGAAGGCCGTAGGGCGGCTCCTCGCGCGCGTGTACCCGTTGCGGAAACGACAAACCTGACTAAAGAACTTCTTATGGCGAAGTACAAACTCGAATACATCTGGCTGGA
>CALMVM010000333.1:1213-6562 GCA_937873255.1 uncultured Verrucomicrobiota bacterium
GCCGACCCCGAACCTGCGTGGCAAAACCAAGATCGGCGACTTTGAGAGTTTCCCGACGCTCGACCAACTCCCCATGTGGAACTTCGATGGAAGCTCCACCCAGCAGGCCGAGGGGCGCAGCAGCGATTGCCTGCTCAAGCCCGTCGCGGTGTTCCCGGACACCACGCGCAAGAACGGCGCGCTGGTGATGTGCGAGGTGCTCATGCCCGACGGCAGCCCGCACCCGAGCAATTCGCGCGCGACGATCCTGGACGATCCCGGCGCGTGGTTCGGCTTCGAGCAGGAATATTTCCTCTATCAGGGTGGCAAGCCGCTCGGCTTCCCGAAGGAAGGTTATCCCGGGCCGCAGGGACCGTATTACACGGGCGTGGGTTACTCGAACATGGGCGATCTGGCGCGCGAGATCGTGGAAGAGCACCTCGACCTTTGTCTGGACGCGGGCATCAACCACGAGGGCATCAACGCCGAAGTGGCGAAGGGCCAGTGGGAATTCCAGATCTTCGGCAAGGGCTCGAAGGCCGCCGCCGACCAGGTGTGGATCGCCCGTTACCTGCTCCAACGCTTGGGCGAGAAATACCAGGTGGACGTGGAGTGGCATTGCAAGCCGATCAAGGGCGACTGGAACGGCTCGGGGATGCACTGTAATTTCTCCACCGAGTACATGCGCGAAACGGGCGGCAAGGAATATTTCGAGAAGCTCATGGGAGCGTTCGACAAGTACAAGAACGAGCACATCGCCGTCTACGGCCCCGACAACCACATGCGCCTGACCGGCCTGCACGAGACCCAGAGCATCGACAAGTTCAACTACGGCGTGGCGAACCGCGGCGCGTCCATCCGCGTGCCGCATTCCTTCGTCAACAGCGACTACAAGGGCTACCTGGAAGACCGCCGGCCCAACAGCTCGGGCGACCCCTACAAGATCGCCTCGCGCATCTTGCAGACCGTCGCCACCGTGCCGACGGCCTGACGGATCGCCCGCCACGGTATTCTGATCGATCTGACCGCCCTGCCGCTCATCGTGGTAGGGCGGTTTTCCTTTCATGGGAGTTAGCGAGTCTCGTAAACGTCGGTGGAATTTGTGCGGACATGCTTGCTGAAAGCCGGACCGCAGCGTAATGACTGCCCATGCCAACGGTTGCTCTCAAAGCCCATTACGACGGCGAGCGGATCGTGCTCGACGAGCCTTTTGACTTGCCGCGTCACTCGCCGCTCATGGTCACGGTGCTTCCCGGGCCAGAAACCGAACGCGCGGATTGGGAGGCGCTCGCGGTTGAAAGCCTTGCGCGCGCCTACGGCCCGGACGAGCCCGAGTATACCCTTACCGACATCAAACGTCCGTTGTAAGTGGAAGGCGATATCGTTCTCGCTGCACTCCCGCAGGCCAACGGGCAAGTCAAGCCGCGCCCGGCGGTTTTGCTCCGGCGGATGCCACCGTTCGATGACTGGCTTATCTGCGGCGTCAGCACGCAACTCCATCAGCAGGCACCCAACTTCGATGAACTGATTGGCCCTGCGGACCCGGACTTTGCCCGGAGCGGTCTCAAGGCTCCCTCGGTCATTCGCCTTGGCTTCCTTGTCACGCTTCCGCCGCAGCGGCTACTTGGCGTCATCGGTTCAATTTCCGGTGCCCGGCACCAACGCCTCCTGCAACGACTCGCCGCCCATCTGCGGTAGAGCAGAGCGGCCCGGCCTGACGGCAACGTGCGGCCTAGATTTTCAGATCGCTGCCACGCCCGTCTCCTCGGTGCGGATGCGGATGACCTGCTCGACGGGGGTGATGAACACCTTCCCGTCCCCGCTGCGCCCGGTGCGCGCCGCCTGCATGATGACTTGCAGCGCCTCCTCGATCTGCTCGTCGGGCAGCACGACCTCCACCTTGAAGCGTGGCAGGAAACCCACTTTATACGGGCTGTCCCGGTAGATCTCCGTGTGCTCCGTGCCATGGCCGAAGCCCTTGACCTCGCACAGCGTCATGCCTTCGACGCCGAGTTCCGCGAGCGCTTCCTTGACCTCTTCGAGCTTGAAGGGCCGGATGATGGCTTCCAGTTTCTTCATGCGTCGATCCCTGCGCCGGTTGTGACCCGGCCCCGTCGCTTCGGAACGTCCATCACGATTTTTGAGCTAACGGCGAGGGGCGGGTGCAAACCCCCGAAAACACCCGCCCCTCGCCTCGAAGCACTGTCTGTCTGCATTTAGCAAAGCCTGTGCCAAAGGCATCCGCCGGGGCATTTGCGGGCGAATAAACACGTTCAACGACCTGCCTTTGCGTCCGTATGGTCAACTTTGCGCAGGGCGGCAGGTTAAAACGTTTCCTTTGTGGCTAGATTTGTTACCAGGCGGGCGGGGGCTCGCGGATGATGCGCACGCTCCATTCGGGCCTCGCGCAGATCAGCAGTATCTTCTGGCTGTTCTTAGGGATGGTCCGCGAGATGGGCGACCAGCTCGCGCGCGGACGGCTGCCGTTTCGCCGGGAGGTTTTCTTCGAGCAAACGGCGCGCACGGGTGTCGGCTCGATCCCGCTGGTGGCAATGGTGTCGTTTTTCCTCGGGCTGACGATGGCATTGCTCACCGGCTACCAGCTCCGTCCCTACGGCACCGAACGCCTCGTGCCCGAACTCGTCGCCGTCGCCTTCTGCCGCGAACTGGGGCCGCTCATGACCGGCATCATGCTGGCGGCGCGCATCGGCGCGGCGTTCACGGCGGAGCTGGGCACGATGACCGTCAGCGAGGAGGTGGAAGCCATCGACGCCATGGGCATCGGGCCGCTGCGCTTTCTGGTCGGACCGCGCCTGACCGCCATCGTGCTGCTCGATCCCTGCCTGGTGGTCGTGTCCAACCTCGCGGCGCTGTTCGGCGCGTACATCATCTCGACGACTTCCCTGGACATCGGCGGGTCGTACTTCGTCGATCTCGTCCGCGAGGGACTGCTCGTGAAGGACATCGTCTCGGGGATCATCAAGAGCATGTTCTTCGGACTCATCATCGGGTTGGTCGCGTGCTACCGGGGGTTGACGGTGAAGGGCGGCGCAGCCGGCGTCGGCACGGCGACGACCTCCAGCGTGGTCACGAGCATCACGAGCGTGATCGCCGCCGACACGGTGTTCAACATCCTGCTCGTGCGCCTCTACGACTGACGGTGTAAGCTGCCCGCTTCGATGAACCCGCCCGACAACGGCAAAAACGGTCCGCTGCTGACCCTGGAAGACGTGACGCTGAGCTTCGGTGAAAAGACCGTGCTCGACGGCATCGACCTCGCCGTGCAGCCCCAGGAACGCCTCGTCATTATGGGGCAGAGCGGCGGGGGCAAGAGTACGCTTTTGCGCCTCGTGCTCGGCATCCTCCAACCCTCGCGCGGGACGGTGCGTTTCCGGGGACAGGAGGTCAACAAACTCGGCCGCCGCGCGCTCAACGCGATGCGCGCGCGCGTCGGCATGGTCTACCAGTATTCCGCGTTGATCTCCTCGCTCAACGTCCGCGACAACCTCGCCCTGCCCATGGAGGAACTCACCGACAAGAGCGAGGCCGACATCGAAAAGACCGTGGACGAGAAACTCGAACTCGTGCGCATGCGCCACGTCAAGGACGCGATGCCCGCCGAACTGAGCGGCGGCATGAAAAAACGCATCGGCCTGGCCCGCGCGCTCGTGCTCGAACCGGAGCTGATCCTCTTCGACGAACCCTCCGCCGGGTTGGACCCGGTGACGAGCAGCGTCATCGACGAACTCATCATCGACCTGGGCGCGCAAACGAAGACGACGAGCATCATCGTCACGCACGAGATGGACAGCGCGTGCCGCGTGGCGACGCGCATGGTCATGCTCTACAACGGCAAGTTCATCGCCGACGCGCCGCCGGAGGAGTTCCGCCGCTCGACCGATCCGGTCGTGTCGCAGTTCGTCGCCGGCCGGGTCGATGGACCGATCTCCGACGAACCCCGCGAGCAAAAGCCCGGCTCCGATCCGCTCAAGGCCTCGCAGGGCATCCCGGTCTCCTCGATCATTTCCGAACTGAACGCCGACTCATGAAATTTGAACGCAACGAAATCACCACCGGCCTGCTGGTGCTCTCGACGGTGGGCATCCTGCTCGCCGTGATCCTCTTCCTTTCCGTGCCGGGGCTGTTCCACTCGCTCAACAAGTTCGAGGTGTTTTTCGACAACGCCGCCGGCGTCAAACCCGGCGCGCCCGTGCTCGTGGCCGGACACAAGATCGGGCAGGTGGCGGCCATCGACGCGCCCGTGGCGAAAGCCAAGCGCCCGGCGAAATACCCCGAGGATGAGGTGCTCATCACCGTGACCATCGACCGCGATGCGCACGTCTACCGCAATGCCACCGCGCGCATGCAGCAGAACGGACTCCTCGGCGAACAGGTCATCGATTTCGTCGGCGGCACGGAGGACTCGGGCATCGCGCAATCGGGCGACCAGTTCGTCGGCGAACGCGTGCCGGACCTCAATTCGTCGCTGCCGCGTGTGCTCTCCGTCATCGAGCCGGTGGCCAGCAGCGCGACGCTGACCCTCGGACGACTCAGCCAGACCATCGACAACCTCAACCAGGTCTTCGGCCAGGAGGGCGAACTGCGCGGCGCGCTCGGGAAATTGCGCCTGACCGCCGACAACCTGACGGCCATCACCGCGCCGAACGGTTCGTTGAATCGCTCGCTGCAAAACGTGCAGGATCTCACCGGCCGGCTGCGGTCGGAGGACGGCCCGCTTTTTTCCATCCTCAACAATTTAAAGAAGACCACCGAGGACATCAACAAGGACAACCGCGTGCAGAAAATGCTGGCGAACTTCGAGCAGGCCAGCGAACGGGCGTCGGCAGCGGCGAACAACGCCAACAAACTCATCACGGGGTTGGGTCCGCCATTGCAGTCGGTCCTGGGCAACGTCAACCAGATGACCGACACGCTTAAACGCCAGCCGTGGCGGATCGTGTGGCCGACGACCAAGAAATACGACGCGACCGCGCCGGCGTTGAAAACGGCGTCGATCAACGGCGTGGCGTCCTCGTCGCCGACGACCTCGCGCGAGCGGCGCACGCTGGATTACGGCGAGTTGCGGGCCGAGAAGAAGGCGCGTTGAGACATGTACGTTCCCGCACATTTCAAGCAGGATGACCCCGCCGAACTACGGCGGTTGATGCGCGCGCACAACTTCGCCACGCTGGTCACGACCGGGTCGGACGGCGCGCCGTTCGCCAGTCATCTGCCGATGCTGGTGGAGGACGAGGGAAGCGAACTGTTCCTGCGCACGCACATGGCGCGGGCCAATCCTCAGTGGCAGCATTTTGCGAACGGCCGGGAGGCGCTCGCTATCTTCCACGGGCCGCACGCGCTCGTGCATTC
>CALMVM010000333.1:6572-7921 GCA_937873255.1 uncultured Verrucomicrobiota bacterium
CGAGTCCGCGCCGAACGTGCCGACGTGGAACTACGCCGCCGTCCACGCGTACGGCCCCGTGCGGTCGATGGAGGACGCCGAGACGACGCGCGGGATCGCCTACCGGCTCGTCGCGCAGCATACGCCCGACATGCGGCCGATCCCCGAGGAATACGAACGTCGGTTGCTGGCGGCGGTGGTGACGTTCGAGATGCGCGTCACGCGATTGGACGGCAAATACAAACTCAGCCAGAATAAGACCGACGCCGACCGCGCGAACGTCGTCCGCGAACTCGGCGCGAGCGACGACGACCTCGCGCGACAGACGGCGGCGCTGATGGCTCCGACGTAGCCCTACCACACGGCCGGGTCGGCCTCGGACAAACTGCGCGTGGCCGGATCGATCACGACGGCGCGCGGGCGCGCCGGGGCGGGTTCGACGGGACCGGCGGGAGCCGTCCTCGGCC
Source organism: uncultured Verrucomicrobiota bacterium (assembly GCA_937873255.1). GTDB lineage: Bacteria > Verrucomicrobiota > Verrucomicrobiia > Chthoniobacterales > SZAS-18 > CAHJWO01. Next base: position 7,019 of record CALMVM010000333.1, read on the forward strand.
ATACGGCGGCGAGGTCGTGCTGGCCGGCGTGGGTCTGGAAAAAGAAATCACGCAACCTCGCCGACAACAACCCCGGGGGCATCGCCGTCTTCGCCCGCTGGAGATATTCCGCCGCTGCGGGATAGGCCGCGCGGTTGATCTCGACCGCCGCCGCCAGCAGCAGCGTTTCGCCGGGGGCGGTCTTTTGGGCCAGGGCGGATTGGAGGTCGGCGTCGAATTTCTCGTCGGCTCCGGCCTCGATCTGCGCCAGACCCATCTTGAAGCGGATCAGGTCGGCGTCGGTCGAATTTGGGCGGCAGAGCAGCGCGCGTTCGAACTGCGCCAACGCCTGCGCGGAATGTCCGTAGCGCCGCAACGCCTCCCCCCAGAAAAAGAAATACCTCGGGCTGAACGCCGTGTAACCCGCCGCCTTCTCGAACTGCGCGCAGGCAACGGCGTAATCGCCGATGGTCCCGGCGGAATTTGCCCGCAGGTAGAGGCACTCGGGGACGCACTCGCGCGCGGCGACCGACCGCGCGATCCAGTCCGATGCGGCGTACCCATCGCCCAGACGCAACGCCAGCAGCGCGGCCTGATAAGACAATCCCGGCAAGGCCACCCCGTGTTTGCGCGCGTCGCCGAGCACGCCGGACGCCGTGTCGAGCTTGCCGAGCTGGATTGAGCGCAGGGCGAGTTCGGCTGTTCTCGAAGCCTCTTCGGAAATCGCTTCTTCCGGCGGCGATTTGGCGGCGAGGTGATCCTCCCGGGCGGGGACGGGCAGACGCGCCCAGAAAAACGCCGCGTATCCGAGCGCCGCCAAGAGCACAGTGCTGGCGAGCGCGAGCGGCCATTTCGCGCGTCCGGCGGGCGGTGTGACGGGTGGGATGGGCGCGACCGGCTTCTGGATGGGGAGCGCGGCCGGAT
>CALMVM010000334.1 GCA_937873255.1 uncultured Verrucomicrobiota bacterium
AACTCTGGAGCTTCGTGGGTTCCCAAGGCGAACCCGCGTTGGGCGTGGATCGCCTCGTGTCGGCAAACCCGCCAGATCGTCGCCCACTTTGCGGGAGATCGTTCCGCCCGCAGCGCCCGCGCGTTGCGCGAGCGCATCCCGCCGGACTACCGCGGCCGCGCCACGCGCGGCGACTTCTGGTCGGCCTACGAGGAGGTGTTTCCTCACCGCCCCCACCGCTGGTGCGGCCAAGAGGAAGGCGAAACCTGCCACGTCGAACGCTGGAACCGCCCCCCGCGTCAACGCCCGGGCCGCTTCGTGCGCAAAACACTTTCCTTCTCCAAGTGCGACCGGATGCACGAACTCGCTCTGCGCCTGTTCATCCACGAGCACAACCAGCAGCCAATCACTTGCTAAAAACCACTACCCCGCAGTCCGCAGTAGTGACGACGCCATCATTGCATAATCGGTATGAGAGGAAACAGCGAGCGCTGCTGCCTCGCCGCAGGCGATCCAAAACAAGGTCCTGATGGCTCTCCGAGCCGTCCGTGAATTTCCGGCGAGGCGCTCCGTGCGCTCGTTGTGCATCCAAGCGAATCTACGGACGGCTCGGAGAGCCATCAGGACCTTGTTTGGACGACCGGCGGCAGCGCTGCCTGTCCGAAGACTTGCCCGGATTGCGGTGCCGCTACGGCACCTCCGTCAGCTCGAAATCATCCAGGTAGAGAACCCCGGCGAGGGTCGGAGCATAGAACTCCACGTAGAGACCCATCGGCATGGTCTTCTCCCCGGCGAGTTCCTGGTGTTTGTAACGCGGGATGATGTCCCCCTGCATCGTGGACCAGTTGCTGCTCACGCTGAATTCCTGCCCGAGGATCACATCCTCCTCGATGATCGAGTCGTGCTTGACCCCGCCGCGCTCGTCGCGGTCCACCTTCACCGTCGAGGGCACGGCATGATAATAGCTATGGAGCTGCCAGCGCAGCTTCTCCGTGCCCGATCCCTTGGCCTTGAAGCTCAGGTGGTACTTCTTGTTGATATTGAGCGTTAGCCCCTTGTGGACGAGGGAAATGTGCCGCGGCGCGCCGGGGATGCCGTCGGCGGGCATCGGGAAGGTCTGCTGCGCCGTCGGCCAGAAGCCCATCTTCAGGCAATGCGCGCCCTCCGGCGGCTTGGCGTCGGGGTCGCTGGCATTGTCCACCACGTTGATGCACGCCAGCGCGTTGCCGTAGATCGACCAGATGTTGAACGTCCAGCCGTCGGGTAAGTGGACCTCGCGCTTGAGCCGATCCTCGCCCTTGATGTCCTGCGGCGGGCCGAACTTCGGCTCGGTCTTCGTGCCGGTGTTCAACGCCACGGCGATGTGGCCGTTGGGCAGGCCCAGGATCAGGTCGAAGAGCCCGTCGCCGTTGTAGTCGGCGGCGTAGATGCTGCACAGCCCGGGCAGCTTGGAGGTGTTGCCGAAGGTGATCGTCGAGGAGCGTTTCAGCTCCACGCCCGGCTTCGGCTTGCCTTGGCTGAGGTAGACGCCGACCTCGCCGGTGCGGTCGGCGATGAGCAGGTCGGGGTTGCCGTCGCCGTCGTAGTCGACCACGGTGGGAATCAATTGTTCGCGCCCGTCGCCGTAGGCGATGTAGGTGTGCTTGTCGCGGGCGCTGGAGAACTTGGGTGTGTCGCCGGTGCCGACGTTTTCGAGCAGGTGGATCGTGTTGGCCGAGTACGTGCCCTCGCCGCAGATCAGGTCGAGCTTGCTGCCGCCGGCCCAGTTGTAGGCGGCGGGGGAAAGCAGGTTGGCCCAGAAGCGGTTCTGGTCATGGGTCTGCACGCGCATCCGGTCGAAGCTGACCGGCGTGCGGAAGACCGGTTGGCGGGCGTTGCCGGTGTTGGGGATGAAGAGGATTTCGCCCAGGTAGTTGCCCACCAGCAGGTCGAGCACGCCGGTGTGCCGCCAGTCCGCCAGGGCCATGCGCGGGCAGAAGCGTTTGGTTTCCTCGGTGGCGGTGCGCCGGAAGTCGAAGTCGCGCCCCCTGTCTTCCTGCGACATGAAAATCGGGATGAGTTCGGCGCTGGTGAACTTCGGCGCGGTCGCCGTGCCGCTGTTGGGGTAGAAGCGGAAGAAACCCGTCGGGTCGGCGGTGACGAGGTCGGGCTTGCCGTCGCCGTTGAGATCGACGAAGGCCACCGACGGCGGCATCGCCAGTCCGGAGAAGCTGCCGCGCTCGGTGACGACCGGCGCGCTGTAGGTGAAGCCGGCCAGACTGCCGTCGCCGTTGACGCCATCCCACAGGTTGTCCTGGATCGTGCTGCGCTCGAAGCCGGCCGTGTCGCCCAGGAGATTGGCGGGTTTGGCCGGGGGATTTTGGGCGGCGAGCGGCGGGGTGGCGGCGGCGCAAAGGGACAGCAGCGCAAACGCCGTCAGGCGAGGGG
>CALMVM010000335.1:0-244 GCA_937873255.1 uncultured Verrucomicrobiota bacterium
CTTTCAGAAAGGTCGTGAAATTGCCCGCCGCCTTGGCGACCGTGATCAGATCGTCCTTGGCGGTCGGAGCGGGGGACGACGTTGCGGCGGGCGAGGGCGCGGGCGAAGCGGTCTGCGCAAGGGCCGGGCGCAATGGCAACGAACCTACCAGCATCACCGCGACGGCGGCGGCACATCGCAGGCGAAGCGCGGGGACCAAGTGGCGGGAGGCGGTTTCCATAAGAGTCGTTGCCACGTCGGGCGG
>CALMVM010000335.1:257-10656 GCA_937873255.1 uncultured Verrucomicrobiota bacterium
AAGCAACGCTTTCTGTTGATCGGAGCCGGCCGCGCCGTTGGACGGATGCGGCGACGGCGGCGGTTGCAAGCACGGGCGGCGGTGATAGCTTGCCTGCCCCATGCACGGAACGAAGTCGTGTTCTTCCCTGCGCCGCGCCGCGCTCATCCTTTTGTGCGGCGGTGCGCTGTCGGCGTGCCACAGCCCCAGCGGCGGCCTGAACCTGCCCAAGCAGGCCGGTCCCGTTCCGGTGAACATCCCCCGGCAGCCTTCCGCCGCCGAACAGGCGTTCTGGGAACAGCTTGCCCCTGCAAGGGTCATCTACATCGGCGAGACCCACAACAGCAACTCCGACCACGAGTACCAGTGGGACGTGCTCAAAGGCATGAAGGCGCGCGGCATCCGGTGCGCGGTGGCCTGGGAGATGTTCGAGGTTCCCCAGCAGTCGCTGCTCGATGAATGGGGCGCGCGCCGGCTGACGACCGATTCGCTCCTGCAAAAGACCGAATTCCAAACGCACTGGGGAACGCTCTCGGTGCTCTACGAAAAAATCTTGCGCTGGACCCTGGCCGAGGGCATGCCGAGCGTGGCGCTCAACGCTCCGGCCGCGCTCAGCCACAAGCTGGCGATGGGTCAGGCGCTCGATCCTGCCGAAAAAGCGATGCTGCCGAGCGGGTTCCGGCCGCTGCCCGGCGGTTACGAGCATTTCTCCGAACAGATGGCCGCCAGTCCGCACGGCGGCGGGGCTGACCTGCTCAACTTTTCACCCCCCAAACTGCTGGGAACAAACGATGGCGACGCGGATCGCGGAGTTCCTCGCCACCCATCCCGACGAGAAATTGATCGTGCTCATCGGTCGCGGGCACGTGGAGGGCGGCTTCGGCGTGCCGGCGTTCGTGATGCAAAAGACGGACGCCGCCCAACTCGTGCTCTTCCCGGGCGGGCTGCCGGCCAACGCGAATTCCGGCGGTGGCCACCTCGCCTCGGCGGACGGCGCTCGACCCGCCGGAATTTTGTAGCGACCACGGCCGGGTCCGTGCGGCGGGACGATGCCAACGTAACTCTGCGATGCGCCTCATCGACCCCACGACAAACGACGGCGGGAGCTGGCAGGGACTGCTGCTGGCCGCGCATCCGACCCTGCGGGACCCGAACTTCCGGCGCAGTGTTCTCTTCCTCTCGACGCATGAGTCCAACCTGGGGGCGTTCGGGTTCGTGCTGAACCATCCCTTGGGCAAAACGGCGGCCGACCTGTTGCCCGAACACGGTCAGCGCGAATTGCTCGGACGTATCCCGGTGTTCCTCGGCGGGCCGGTCGGGCACGATCAGCTCAGTTTCGCGCGCGTGGAGTTCGGCGCGCCGAAGACCGACGGGCGTTTCCAGTCGAACCTCTCGCTCGACGAGGTCGCGGCGCTCGCGGAAGAACGGCCGGGGAGCGTCCGGGCGTTCGTCGGTTATTCGGGCTGGTCGGCGGGGCAGTTGGAAGGCGAACTCGAACAAAAGTCCTGGGTGCTCGTGAAACCCGACAGCCGTTCGGGTCCGCCGCTGGCGCACGAACGCGTCTGGTACAAGATCATGAACGCGCTCGGGCCGGTTTATAAACTGTTGGCGGCTGTGCCCGACGACATTTCGTTGAACTGACCGGCGCGCGCGCTAGTGTCGGAGGCATGAAGATCGGCGTCCCCAAAGAGATCAAACAACAGGAAAATCGCGTGTCGCTGCTGCCCTCGGCGGCCTATCAGCTCAAGAAACGCGGGCATCAGGTGTTGGTCGAACAGGGGGCGGGGGTGGGCTCCGGTTACCCCGACGCCGATTACGAGCATGCCGGGGCGACGATGATCCCGACGCACGCCGGCGTGTTCGAGGAGGCAGACATGATCGTCAAGGTCAAGGAGCCGCTGCCGGAAGAATACCCGCTCCTGCGTCCGAAGCAGTTGTTGTTTACCTACCTGCACCTCGCGGCGAACCGCACCTTGACCGACGCCCTGGCGAAAAGCGGGGCGATTTGCATCGCGTACGAGACCATCGAGATCAATCACCGCCTGCCCCTGCTGGAGCCGATGAGCGAGATCGCGGGACGCATGTCGGTCTTCGTCGGCGGCAACCTGCTCAGCAAGCACCACGGCGGCGCGGGCGTCCTGCTCGGCGGCGTGCCGGGAGTTTTGCCGGGCAAGGTTGTCGTGCTAGGCGGCGGAACGTCGGGGGTCAACGCCGCACGGATGGCCACGGGCGTCGGCGCGGACGTGACGATCCTCGAAGTCGATCTGGAGCGGATGCGTTTCCTCGACATCACGATGCACACCCACACGCTGTTTTCGAGCGAGGCGCACCTCGTCAGCCTGTTGCCGACGGTCGATCTGCTGATCGGCGCGGTGCTTGTGCCCGGGGCCCGCGCGCCGAAGCTCATTACCCGTGAAATGCTCAAGCAGATGCGCCCGGGCAGCGTGCTCGTGGACATCGCGGTGGACCAGGGCGGCTGCGCGGAAACCACCCGGCCGACGACCCATCACGACCCGACTTACATCGAGGAAGGCGTTACCCATTATTGCGTCGCCAATATGCCCGGCGCATACGCCCGCACGGCCACGCAGGCGCTGACGAACGTCACGGGGCGCTACGTCGAGATGCTCGCCGACCTCGGTTTGAAGGAGGCCATCGGGCGGCAGCCGGCGCTGTTGGGCGGGATCAACTTGTACGAAGGCAAAATCACCTGCCAGGCGGTCGCCGAAGCGCACGGAATGGAGTTCCACGACCCCAGGACGCTGCTGGCGGCGTGAGGGCACGGCACGGACGGTCGCGGCGGGCCGAGACGACGCCGGCCCCGGCGGCGGACGCGTCGTTCCACCATTACGTGTACGTGATCCTGCTCGATCCGAAGGTGGCCGAGCACCCGTCGGTCCGGCGATTGAACCCGCTCCGCGACCCCGCCAAGCCGTGCGTTTACGTCGGGATGACCGGCCTCGATCCCGTCGAGCGTTTCGCCAACCACCGTCGCGGCTACAAGTCCGCGTGGACGGTGCGGCGGTACGGGGTCCGGCTGTTGCCGGAGATGTACGAGTGTTATAACCCGATGCCGTTCCACGCGGCGGCGGAGATGGAGCAGGGTCTGGCGGAAGATTTGCGCGCGGAAGGCTACACCGTCACCGGTGGCAAATAAGTTGCGGACGAGGGTCAATCAGCGGTTGAAGGCGCGGTTTTTCCGGTAAATGTTGCGCCTTCCGTCCGATCCGCCATGCAGAAGACTTCGACCGAATCCGACCAACCGACCGAGGGTTTATTCCGGGACTACGTGCTGCCGACCTACGCGCGGTTCCCGTTGAATCTGGCGCGCGGGCGCGGCAGCCGGGTGTGGGACGAGGCGGGCAGGGAATATCTGGATTTCGGCGCGGGCATCGCGGTGTCGTCGCTCGGTCACGCGCATCCGCGCATCGTCGAGGCGTTGACCCGGCAGGCGGGCACGCTGACGCATTGCTCGAATTTGTACTACAATCGCCCGCAAGGTCTGCTGGCCGAGCGCATCGTCTCGCTGGTGGGGCATCCCGGGAAGGTTTTCTTTTGCAACAGCGGCGCGGAGGCGAACGAGGGACTCTACAAATTGGCGCGCAAGTTCGGCCACGACGGCCGGCCCGGCGGGCGGTTCGAGGTGTTGACGTTCCACGATTCGTTTCACGGCCGGACGCTCGCGGGCATCGCCGCCACCGGGCAGGAAAAAGTTCGCAAGGGCTTCGACCCGGTGACGCCCGGTTTCCTCAAGGCCCACTTCAACGACCTCGCCAGCGTCGAGGCCGCGTTGACCCCGCAAACAGCCGCCATCTTGCTGGAACCGATCCAGGGCGAAATCGGCGTGATCCCGGCGCGGGCGGAATTCCTGCGGGGATTGCGCCGGCTGTGCGACGAGCGCGACCTGCTGCTTTTCTTCGACGAAATCCAATGCGGCTTCGGTCGGACGGGCGACTGGTGCGCGTGGAAATCGCTGGGGTGCCCAGAGGTCGTGCCCGACGGCATCGCTTGGGCGAAAGGAATGGCGGCCGGTTTCCCGATGGGAGCGTTCTGGGTGCGCGAGAAGGAAATCACGCTCGCCGACGGCGGCCGCTCGACGTTGCCGGAGCGGATGGGGCCGGGCTCGCACGGAACGACTTTCGGCGGCACGCCGCTCGGTTGCGCGGTCAGCCTGGAAACGTTGGCGACCATCGAGGACGAGGGCCTGCTGGCGAACAGCCTGGAGCGCGGCGAGCAACTTTTGTCGTCCCTGAACGCGGCTAAGATCCCCGGCGTGGCCGCTGTGCGCGGGCAGGGATTGATGGTCGGCGTGGAACTGGACCCGGCGCTGGCGAGCGAGATGCCCGGTTTCCGCTCGCGCCCGGAACGCGCCCCGAGCTTGCGGCTGGTGGACCTCTGTCAGGAGGCGGGTTTGCTCTTGATCCCGTCCGGGACCGACCGCGTGCGTTGGCTACCGCCCCTGAACGTCTCGGGCGACGACATCGAACGCGGGGTCGAGATCTTCGCCGGCGTCCTGCGGGGCATAGCAATCCAATAGGGAACCGTTCCCCGTGCGAAACCTCCTTTCCATCGAGTCGCTGAATCGCGACGAAATCCTGCGTATCCTCGCGCTCGGCGGCGAGATGAAAGCCACGCGCGGCCGGCACGCCGCCCATCCCTTGCGCCACCGCTGCTGGGGAATGTTTTTCGCCAAGTCGTCCACGCGTACGCGGGTGAGTTTCGAAGTGGGTATCCGCGAACTGGGGGGGGACGTGTTGTTTCTCAGTGCCAACGACCTCCAGCTCGGCCGGGGCGAGCCCATCGAGGATACCGCCCGCGTGGTGGGCCGGATGCTGCACGGGGCCGTGATCCGCACCTTCGCGCACTCGGACGTGGAAACGTTCGCGCAGGCCAGCGGGTTGCCGACGATCAACGCGCTCACCGACGCGGAGCATCCCTGCCAGATTCTGGCTGATTTGTTCACGATCCAAGAACTCCTCGGCGACTGGCGGGGCAAAACGGTCTGCTACCTCGGCGATGGCGCGTGCAACGTGCCGATCTCGTGGCTCTGGGCGGCGGCGCGGCGCGGGGATTTCCGGTTGGTCATCGCCGCGCCGAAGAAATACCAGCCGTCGGCCGAACTGCTCGCCCGGCTCGGACCGGGCGCGGACGTGCATTGTACCGAGGACCCCGCCGAGGCGGCTGCGGGTGCGGACGTGCTCTACACCGATGTCTGGGTGAGCATGGGGATGGAAGCGGACGCGGCCGGACGGATGGAAGACTTGCGCGGCTACGGCATCGACGCGGCGCTGGTGGCCCGCGCGAAGCCGGGCGCGTTGGTCATGCACTGTTTGCCCGCGTACCGGGGCAAGGAGATCACGGCCGAAATCCTGGAGGCGAACGCCGACACGATCTTCACCCAGGCCGAGAATCGGCTCCACGTTCAGAAGGCCATTCTGAGCCTGCTGGCGGGCTGAGGGACGGGGGAAACGAAAAGGGTTGCGGCGCGACGGGGAACTACTAGATTGCCCGCTCTCCCGTCGTCCCATCCCCCGAAACTCGCTGTTTGACCCCCTGTTCTATGTTCCTCGGTGACTTCCTTTTGAACTCCGGCATCTGGATTTCGCTCCTGTTCGCGGCTGTTGGTCTCGGCTGCTCGTTTTACCTCATCAAATTGATCCTGGCGGCCCCGGCGGGCGACGGGCGCATGAAGCAGGTCGCCGCGGCTATCGAAGAGGGGGCCAAGGCGTATCTGAATCGTCAGATCGTCAGCATCGGCGTCATCGCGGTCGTCATTTTCATTCTCACGGCGGTGTTCAAGGGATGGCCGACAGCTATCGGTTTTCTGATCGGCGCGGTCTGCTCGCTGGCGGCGGGGTTCATCGGGATGCGCATCGCCGTCCTGGCGAACGTCCGCACCGCGCAGGCCGCGAGCACGAGCCTGCACGGGGCGATGTGCATGGCATTCAACGGCGGGGCGGTCACCGGTCTGCTCGTCGTCGGTCTGGCGCTCCTGTCGGTGGGCATCTTTTATGAGGTCATGCTGCACGTCGCCGAGAAGCCGGCGACGGCGATTGCGAGCCTCATCGGGCTCGCGTTGGGATCGAGTCTGATCAGCGTTTTCGCGCGGCTGGGCGGCGGCATCTACACGAAGGCGGCGGACGTGGGCGCGGACCTCGTCGGCAAGATCGAGAGCCACCTCGATGAAGACGATCCTCGCAATCCGGCGACCATTGCCGACAACGTGGGCGACAACGTGGGCGATTGCGCCGGGATGGCGGCGGACGTGTTCGAGACGTATGCGGTCAGCCTGATCGGGGCGATTTTGATCGGTTCGCTGACGCTCAAGGACACCCCGGCGGCGATTGTTTATCCGTTTTTGCTCGGCGGGGTGTCGATCCTCGGCGCGGTGCTGGGAATTTATCTGACCAACATTCGCAAGGTTTCGCCCGGGCGCGCGCTGCTCGAAGCGGTGGCGGTCAACAGCGTGCTTTCGGCGATTTTGTACCTGCCGATCACTTACGGGCTGTTCAAAGACAACGTGATTGTCGGTTCGACCACTTACACCTGGGGCGGCATCTACCTCGCATCGCTGGTTGGCATCGTCCTGACGGCAGCCATCGTGCTGATCACAAATTATTACACTTCAACCAAGTACAGCCCGGTGCGCAAGATCGCCCTCGCCAGCGAGACGGGGCACGCGACGAACATCATCGCGGGTCTCGCCACCGGCCAGCGGGCGACGGCGCTTCCGGTCATTTGCATCGCGGCGGCAATTTTGCTGAGCTATTATGCGGCTGGTTTTTACGGCATCGCCATCGCGGTGATGAGCATGCTCTCGCTTGCCGGCATCATCATCTCTCTCGACGCCTTCGGACCGATCACGGACAACGCGGGCGGCGTGGCCGTGATGAGCGATCTGCCGCAGAGCGTCCGGGCCGTCACCGACGAACTCGACGCCGTAGGCAACACGATGAAGGCCGTCACGAAGGGCTATGCCATCGCGTCGGCGGGCCTCGCGGCGCTGGTGTTGTTCCGCTCCTACGTGGAGGAATTGCAACAGCATTTCGCCGACCTCGCCAACCCGAAGCATTTCACCGGACCGGCGCTCGTCGAGGCAACGCAGTTTCTTCTGAGCGATCCGCGCGTGGTGGTCGGTCTATTCATCGGAGGCGCGCTGCCGTTCCTTTTTTCCGCCTTCAGCATGGACGCCGTGGGCAACGCCGCCGGAGCCGTTGTGCGCGAGGTGCGTCGTCAACTCCAAGCCAAACCGGGCATCCTGAAGGGCGAGGACAAGCCGGAATACGGCACGTGCGTGGACATCGTCACCAAGGCCGCGCTGGGGCAGATGATCATTCCTGCGCTGCTGCCCATCGTGGTCGTGATGCTCGTCGCGTGGATTCACCCCCTGGGCCATCTCGCCCTGGGCGGGATGCTCATGGGGACCATCGTGACGGGGTTGTTTCTCGCCATCTCGATGACCGGCAGCGGCGGAGCCTGGGACAACGCCAAAAAGTACATCGAGGAAGGCGCGCACGGTGGAAAAGGCTCGCAGGCCCATGCGGCGAGCGTGACGGGCGACACGGTCGGCGATCCTTACAAGGACACTGCCGGCCCCGCGATCAATCCCATGATCAAGGTCGTCAACATCGTGGCGATCCTCATTATCCCGCTCTTTTTCTAAGGGGTTTCCGAGTACGAAAAAAGGGGCGGTGTCGATCCCGCCCCTTTCGTCTACCCAACGGCGTGAAGTCGGTTACTTCCCGCCCAGGATCGAAGCGTACGCCTTTACCTCGGCGGCCGGCAGGGTCATGGAGGCGTTGGGTTCGCCGGTCGTCATCGTGTCGTAGCGCAACACGTCGGGCGACTGGACCACGAAGCGGACCTCGCCGCCGTACTTGATGTCGCCCACCTTGCCGATCTCGGCATTGGCCGGCGCGCCACCGAGGAACTTGGCGAACACCCCTCGCAAATACGTGCTCAATTCGCCAACGGTCTTGTACTTGCCGGTGTTGATGACGAAATAACGCGTCGTCGTGCCCGACCCGGTCGGAACCACCGACGTGAACTTCACCCGCTGGCTCTTGAGCTTGGAATCGAGCGGCTGCGTGGCTTTCACCGAGTAGCTCGCGCCATCCATCGTGCGTGAGCCGAGGTCGTTGTCAAAGGAGGTGGGGGCGACGGCGGCGGTCGGCACCGCCGTCTGCGCACGCAGCGCGGGAGCAGCGGCGAAGGTCAACCCTAGCACGGCGGCACCGAGGCAAAACGAGGATTTGGATGGGATCATGGGCGGCGACCCTATCCGGTTACTGTCTGGCCGGCAAATCATTCCGCCGCCGGGCGTGACGCGAGTTTGTATTCGAGCCCGTCGATGAGCGCGAGCCAACTCGCCTCGATGATGTTGCCGCTGACCCCGACCGTGCTCCACGCTTCGTGCCCGTCGCTGCTGACGATGAGCACACGGGTGCGTGCCGCCGTCGCCTGGTGGCTGTCGATGATCCTCACCTTGTAATCCTGGAGCGCGATGCCGTCGATAGCCGGGTAAAACGGCCGGAGCGCCTTGCGGACGGCGGCGTCGAGGGCATTTACCGGGCCGTCGCCTTCGGCCACGGTGTATTCGTTGACCTCGCCGACGCGCAGTTTGACGGTCGCCTCGCAGGTCTCGTACAGCCGGTTGCCCGTCCGGCGGTAGTTGCAATGGTACTCCTGCAACGTGAACAAAGGCTCGTGCAAACCCAGCCGGCGGCGCACCAACAACTCGAAACTCGCCTCCGCCGCCTCGAATTCATAGCCGTCCTTCTCCAAACGCTTGATCTCGGCGAGCACGGCGATGACCTCCGGGCTGCCCTTGGCGAGGTTCAGATTGAACGCCCGTGCCTTGGCGAGGACGTTGCTCTGGCCGGACAATTCCGAGACGAGGATATGCTGCCGGTTGCCGACGGTGGCCGGGTCCATGTGTTCGTAGGAACGGGCAAGCTTTTGCACGGCGTGTACATGGACGCCGCCCTTGTGCGCGAAAGCGGTCGAGCCGATGAAGGGCGCGCGCGGGTCGTGGGGGCAATTCGCCAGTTCGTCCACGAAAAACGAGAGTTCCGTCAGCGCCGCCAGGTCGTCGATGACCGGCAGTTCCATCTTGCTCTGCAAACACGGGATCAGCGTCGTCAGGTTGCAGTTGCCGGTGCGCTCGCCGTAGCCGTTGATCGTACCCTGCACCTGCACCGCGCCGACACGGACGGCGGCGAGTGCGTTGGCGACGCCAAGGCCACAGTCGTTGTGTGTATGGATACCCAGCGGGGCGGGGGACAGGTGCGCCGCCGCCGCCCGGAAGATCGCGTCGACCTCGTCGGACATGCAGCCGCCGTTCGTGTCGCAAAGAACGATCAAATCGGCCCCGCCGTCGCGCGCCGCCGTGAGGGTCGCCAGCGCGTGGTCGGGATCGTCCTTGTAGCCGTCGAAAAAATGTTCGGCGTCGTAGATGACCTCCCGGCCGTGGCTTTTGAGGTGGCGCACGGTGTCGGTGATCATCGCGCGGTTCTCCGCCGGATCGACGCCGAGAATCTCCGTCACATGGAGCCGCCAGCTCTTGCCGAAGATCGTCACCACCGGCGTCGCCGCCTCCAGAAGCAGTCCTACCTGCGGATCGTTGGCGGCGGCAAGGTTTGCCCGGCGCGTGCTGCCGAACGCCGCCAGCCGGGCGCGATGCAGTTTCAACCGCTTGGCCTGCTCGAAGAACTCGGCGTCCTTCGGGTTGGAGCCCGGCCAGCCGCCTTCGATGTAATGCATCCCGAAAGCGTCCAGCTTCTCGGCGATACGCAGCTTGTCGAGCGCGCTGAAATTGATGCCCTCGCCCTGCGTTCCGTCGCGCAGGGTCGTGTCGTACAGCGATAACCGATGGGCGGGAGGCATAGCAAAAAGGCGGGCGTAACCGCTAGCACCTTCCCGCCGCCGACGCCAGCGCCGGTTCCGCCCCAACGTCCGGCTTATTCCTTGCCGTGGGCAACGCGGATCGCCTTTTCGATCTCGTCGAATTTCTCGGGCTTCTGATTACAGAGGAGGGCTCCGCGCAGCTTGTCACCGAGGAAATACCGGACGACGAACGATTTCTTCTCGCGCGAACCTTCCAGTTCGGCCCGCATCGGTGTGACGCCGCCGAAATCCCCGACGAACTGGAACTTCAGATCGAACGCCACGCTCGCGTAACGCGGCAGGAAATCGTACCGCTGACGCTTCTTGCCGGTCATGTTCGCGCCGACTAATAACCCCTGCTGGCGGGCGTTTTCCCAGTGGTCGGTCCGGCGCACGCCGCCGTATACCCGGTCGGGGTAGAGCGCGATGTCGCCGGCCGCGTAAATGCCCTTCTCGTCGGTTTCGAGGAATTCGTTGACCGGCGTGCCCTTCGGAGAGCTGAGCGGGGTGTTGCGGACCAGCTCCAGGTTCATCT
>CALMVM010000336.1 GCA_937873255.1 uncultured Verrucomicrobiota bacterium
TGTTTTCGACGGTGGTCTGGGGGTTGGTCGGCGGGGTGTTCTACCTGCTCTTTAAAGGCAAGGCCGGCGCGGTGCCGAAGAACGTGGAAGCCATCGAGGCGCGCGAGGAGGAAGCCGCCTTGCCCGCGATGATGGCCGAGGCCGCCAACCCGACGCGCCCGGCGAGCGATGCCTGATCCCCGGCCGGCGCTCATCCTGCGCGCGGCGATCACGCTCGACGGCCGGCTCGACGACCGCCGGAGACCGTACGCAGGGGGGGCGTCGAGCGTCTCGACGCGGACCGGCTGCGCGCGCTGCTCGCCGCCCGCGAGGTCGGCGAAATCCATCTGACGGTCCGCCCGCGCATCGACGGCCGGCAAGGCTCCCCCACCCTGAGCGGATCGGTGACGCCGGAATTTTTTCCGCGCTCGCTTGCTTGCCGGCTGTTGTCGATGGAAACGCGCGGCGGCGAGTGTCTTCTGCGTTACCGCGTGCTGCGCCCGCCCCGCGCGGATGGTCCGGCCGGATAGAATCGAGGCATCCGCCCGTGTCCGCGCGACGTTTTGCCTTGTGGGCAGTCGTCGGCGATGCTGGGCGTCCGCCATTTCCGAGCCGACGATGCACACGACCACCGCGATCACCATGCGCGCGCCCAAGCAGCGCATCTTTGAAACCGCCGCCGACCTCTCCGGCTGGCCGCGTATCCTGCCGCATTACCGCTACATCCATTATTACGAACGCGGCCCGGAGCGCAACGTCGTCAAGATGGCCTGCGTGCGCTCGGGCATCCCGGTAGCGTGGACGAGCGAGCAGATCATCGACCGCGAGCGGTTGGAGGTGCGTTTCACCCACCTGAAGGCGTTCACGAAAGGCATGCACGTCGTCTGGAAATTCACCGACCTGCCCGACGACCAGGTGCACGTCGAGATCGTCCACGACTTGAACTTCCGCGTGCCCGCGCTCGCGCCGTTGGCCAACCTCATCATCGGCCAATTCTTCATCGACCACGTCGCCAACAAAACCCTGCGCTGCATGAAGGCGCACCTCGAAGCGAACCCCGTATGAAGCGCGCCGTCATCACGGGCCTCGGGCCCATCACCTGCATCGGCGTCGGCAAGGAGGCGTTCTGGAACGGCCTGCGCGCGCAAAAAAGCGGCATCGCGCGGCTGACCGCCTTCGATTCCAGCGACTACAACGCCCACCACGCCGGGGAGGTGCGCGATTTCAACCCGGCCGACTTCTTCCCGCCGCACCGCCTGAAAAGGCTGGACCGCTACGCGCAGTTCTCGGTCGCGAGCGCGCGGCTGGCGTTGGAGGACGCCGGGCTGGTGTGCTCGCCCGATGATCCGCAGCCCCGCTCGGGCGTCAGTTTCGGCACGGCGCTCGGCGGCATCGCGGGGGCGGAATTTCAGCACGCGCATTTCTTGAAGAAGGGCACGCGCGGGGTCAACCAGACGCTCGCCTTGCAGGTCTTCGGCGGCTCGGCGCACACGAACATCGCCATCGAATATGGCCTGCGCGGTGTCGGCACGACGAACTCGAACTCGTGCGCCAGCGGCACGGTGGCCGTCGGCGAGGCGCTCCGGTACATCCGCGACGGCTGGGCCGACGTGGTCGTGGCCGGCGGCGCGGAAGCCCCGCTCAGCCCGCTGACTTTCAGCGCGTTCGCCATCATCAAGACCATGAGCCAATGGGAGGGCGAACCCGCCGCGCGCGCCTGCCGGCCGTTTGACCGCACGCGCGACGGCTTCGTGATGGGCGAGGGCGCGGCGGGGCTCATCGTCGAGGAATACGAACACGCCAAAAAACGCGGCGCGCACATCTACGCCGAGGTTCTCGGCTACAGCCTCAACAACGACGCCTACCACATGACCAGCCCGCTACCCGACGGCGCGGGCGCGATTGCGGCGATGCGCGACGCCCTCGCCGACGCCCGGCTGCGCCCGGAGGAAATCGACGCGATCAACGCCCACGCCAGCTCCACGCAGGTCAATGATTCGACCGAGACGATGTGCATCAAGGCGGTGTTCGGCGACCACGCGTACAAGATTCCCGTCTGCGGCACGAAGGCGTACCACGCGCACCCCCTCGGCGCGACCGGGGCCATTGAGACCGCCGTGGCCGCGTTGACGCTCGACCGCAGCTGGATTCCACCGACCCTCCACCGCGACGCCCCCGACCCGGCGTGCGACCTCGACGTGGTTCCCAACGAGGGCCGCGAAATCCGCGCGCGGCGGATTTTGAGCAATTCGTTCGGGTTCGGCGGGATCAACTCCTGCCTGATTTTGGGTCAGGTCTGAACGGGTCGCGCCGGTGTCCCGTGACGATCCCGCCATTTGCGCGCGGGGCGTTCCGGGTGGATATTTCCCGTTGATGAAATCCTCGCGTTCCTCGTGGAAATTGCCGGTCGCCTGTGCCGTGGCGATCACCGCCGTGTTGCGTTTCGGCGCGCCGACGATCATCCCCGCCGCGCCGATGCCCGCGCCTCTGGCGGTCGCCACGCCTGCGCCGGATTACGCCGCCGAGGTCGCCAAGCTCAAGACGGCCGACGAACTTTTCGATTACATCGACAAGCACGCGACGGTCGAGGACATCACGCCCGACGACAGTCTCCCCGAGAATCAACAGGTCGCGCAGGTGCGCAAGCTGGTGGATCAGAAGATCGCCCAGCTGCGCCCGGCCATAGACACCTTCCTCAAGCAATACTCGAAGGACCCGCGCCACTGGGACGTGCAGCTCCAGCGCATTTTCTTCCTGAAGGACGCCGAGAACATCTCCGACCAGGAATCCACGGACACCCTCAAAATCGTTGCCGCCGCACCCGACGCCACCGCGAACGCCCGGCACCGCGCGCGCGGCGTCATGCTCCAGAACGAACTGGAGGAGATCGACCCTAGCAAGGGTCTGACCCCCGCGCTCGAAACCCTGATGTCCGACTACGAGAAGGATTTCCCCGACGACGACTCGGGCAAGGACCTCGTGGCGTTGCGCGTGCGCCTGCTCCAGGCCAGCGCGCCGGACAAGTTGGCTGCCACGCTCGAAGCCCTTTCCAGGAGCCCCAACAAATCGAGCGCCGAGGCCGCCGGCAGCCAGTTGGCGCTGTTGACGCAACCTATCGACCTGAAGTTCGACAGCGCCACCGACGGCAAGCCGGTCGATTTATCCAAGCTGCGTGGCAAGGTCGTCCTGCTCGATTTCTGGGCGACATGGTGCGGCCCCTGCATGGCGAAGTTGCCCGAAATCCAGAAGCTCAACGCCAAGTACAAGGACAAGGATTTCCAGTTGATCGGCATTTCGCTCGACCAGGACAAGGCGGCGCTGCTCAAGACCACCAAGGCCAGGAACATGGACTGGCCCGAGTACTTCGACGGCAAGGGCTGGGAAAGCGCGGTCGGCACGCGTTTCGGCGTGCAATCCATCCCGGCGGCGTGGCTCTTGGACAAACAAGGGTTGGCTCACGCCGTCGAACGCGAAGCCGATCTGGACGCGGAAATCGCCAAACTCCTCGAAGCCAAACCCTGAAACGAAGGCAGAAATAAGAAGGCAGAAGGTAGAAGGAGCAACAAAAATTGATCCTCTTCGCTTTTATCCCTCTTCTTCGGTCCGCCGCTCCTCCGCTTTTCTCCTTCTACCTTCTGCCTTCATCCCTATGACTCCTGAAGAACGCACCCTCATCACCGGACTGTTCGACCGCCTGCGCGCGGCCGACGCCAACGCTCCCGCCAAGGACCGCGACGCGGAAGCACTCATCCGCCAACTCACCTCGCAGGCCCCGGCCGCGCCCTATCTGCTCACGCAGACGATCCTCGTGCAGGAACACGCGCTC
>CALMVM010000337.1 GCA_937873255.1 uncultured Verrucomicrobiota bacterium
GCCACGGGCAGGGCGGCGTGGCTGGCCGATCCCGGCATCAACGGCAAATACGACACGCGCCTCGCCGGCTCCAAGGTGCAAAAATTCGACGCGCCCAAGGCGGTGCTGGTTTCCTACATCATCAAGGGCATCCTCAACCAGAAATTGCCCTGGGCGCTGGTGCTGCTGGGGATCATGATCGCGGTGACCCTGGAACTGGCGGGCATCCCGTCGCTGGCGTTCGCGGTGGGCGTGTACATCCCGCTGTCGTCCTCGACGCCGATCTTCGTCGGCGGGGCGATCCGCTGGCTGGTCGATGCGCGTCAGCGCCGGCACCTGCGCTCGCGCCAGATCAAGATGAGCGAGGAGGAAATGGTGGCCGAGAGCGACAAGAGCCCCGGCGTGCTGCTGTCCAGCGGCTACATCGCGGGCGGGGCGATTGCGGGGATCATCGTGCTTTTCGTGCAAAACGTGCTGACCGGCACCGACACCGCGATCACGAACTGGGCCACCGCCCACAACCCGTTCTTTACCGGCGACCACGAGGATTTCCTCTCGCTGATCCCCTACGCGTTGCTGTGCGGGTTCCTGTTCCTCGTCGCGCGCGAGAAGCTGCTCGCTCCTCGCCGGCGCGCGTAGCAACAACCTTTGACAAATCGATTTGTCACGGCGAGCGGTACGATTCCGCCCCGTCGTCCGTCACGCATTTTGCCGCTTATGAAAATCCGCGCCGTCTGTCTTCTCGCCCTCGCCGCCGCCGTCCCGTTCGCGTCCGTGCGCGCCGACGAGGGCATGTGGCTTTTCAACGCGCCGCCGACCCAGCAACTCAAGGAAAAATATCACTTCGAGCCGACGGCGGCGTGGCTCGACCACGTGCAAAAGAGCAGCGTGCGCTTCAACTCGGGCGGCAGCGGCTCGTTCGTGTCGGCGAACGGACTCTGCATCACCAACCACCACGTTGGCGCGGATGCGTTGCAGAAGTTCGGCGACGAGCAGCACAACTACCTGCGCGACGGCTTCTACGCCAAAACCCAGGCCGAGGAAAAACCCTGTCTCGACCTGGAATTGAACGTCCTCGTGTCCATCGAGGATGTGACGGCGCGCGTCAACGACGCTGTCGCTGCCCGGGTGAAGGAGTTTGGCCCACAATCCCAAACGGAGGCCGCAGTGGCAGCCCGCCGCGCGATCATCGCCGACATCGAAAAGGAGTCCAAGGACAAGACCGGCCTGCGTTCCGACGTGATCACGCTGTATCAAGGCGGCGCGTATCACCTCTACCGTTTCAAGCGCTACACGGATGTGCGGCTGGTCTTCGCGCCGGAGCAGGGCATCGCCTTTTACGGCGGCGACCCGGATAATTTCGAGTACCCGCGCTTCGACCTGGATATTTGCATCTTCCGCGCCTACGAGAACGGCCAGCCCGCCCGCCCGGAACAATATCTGAAGTGGAGCGCCAACGGCACGGTCGAGCATGAGCTGACCTTCGTCAGCGGCCATCCCGGATCGACCAGCCGGCAGTTCACGCTCGACGAGCTTTCCGCCGTGCGCGATGTCCTCGTGCCGCGCAGCCTCGCGCGGCTCTACCGCCTCGAAACTCTCCTGACCGGTTACAGCAGCCGCAGCGCCGAAAACGCCCGTCGCGCGCGCGAAGACCTCTTCGGCGTGCAAAACGGCCGCAAGGCGAACGATGGCCGTCTCGGCGGGTTGCTCGACCCCGACCTCATCGCCAAATATTCCGGGCGCGAAGCCGCCCTGCGCAGCCGCATCGGCGCGGCGTACATGCCCGAGGCCGCTGGCGCTTACAACATCATCGCCGACGCGGAAAAACAGATCATCGCCATCGCGCCGCGCTTTTCCTACCTCGAAGGCGGTCGCGGTCCGCTCGCCTTCAACAGCGACCTCTTCACCTACGCGCGCACGCTTTTGCGCGCCGCCGACGAACGCGCCAAGCCCAACGGCGAGCGCCTGCCCGCCTACCGTGAATCCAGCCTGCCCACGCTCGAACTCGCACTCTTCTCCGAAAAACCGATCTACGACGATCTGGAAGAATTGCTTCTCGCCGATTCGCTGACCGCCTTCGCGGGTGAATTCGGCGCGGGCAATGAAATCGTGCGTCTCGCCCTCGCCGGCAAGAGCCCCCGCGAACGCGCGCACGACCTCGTCTCGGGCACGAAGCTCAAGGACGCGGCCCTGCGCAAAAAACTCTACGGCGACGACGCGGCGGCGTTGAAGAATTTCTCCGACCCGATGCTGGACCTCGCCCGCGCCATCGATCCCTACGCTCGCGGCGTGCGCAAGCAGTTCGAGGAACAGGACGAGCGCAAGAAACAGGCGTACGGCAAAATCGCCTCGGCCCGTTTCGCGCTCGAAGGCACGAGCAATTATCCCGACGCGACTTTCACGCTGCGCCTGTCGTACGGCCCCGTGGAGGGTTACGAGGAACTCGGCAAGCACGTTCCCGCTTACACGGACCTCGCGGGGCTGTACCAGCGTTCGGCCGAGCATGAGAACCAGCCGCCGTTCGACCTGCCCCCGCGCTGGGTCGCCGCGAAGGGCAAGCTGGACCTGAAGACGCCGTTCAACTTCGTATCGACGGCCGACATCATCGGCGGAAATTCCGGCAGCCCGGTGGTCAACAAGGCCGGTGAATTCGTGGGCATCATCTTCGACGGCAATCTCCAGTCGCTGCCGCTCGACTACGCATACACCGACAAGCAGGCGCGCGCGGTGTCGGTGGATTCGCGCGCGATTATGGAGGCATTGCAGAAGGTGTACGAAGCCGGCCCGCTGGCGGAGGAGTTGATGGGGAAATAACTTGGTCCGGCCGCGTCGGCGGCCGGTCGTAATAAGGTAGGGATGGCTCTCCGAGCCGTCCGTCGATTTTCCGACGTGGCGCACCGTGCGCACGTTGGTCTTCCAAGCCAATCGACGGACGGCTCGGAGAGCCCTCCCGACCTTATTACAAAACGCCGCTCGCCCCCGCGGCCGGTTCGCGTAATTGGTACAGCATCTCGCCCGCCTTGCGAACCAGCAGGACGCCCTCGTCCTCGCGGTCGGCGTAGTCTTCTACGTTGATCGTGTCCGGGTCGCGGTAGCCCATGTTGATGCGTTCACAGATCTCGCGCGGGATGCGCGTGGCCAGCGTCACGCGCGCGCGGCAGCGCTCCACGCCATCCTCAAACGTGCCGATGCCCCGCACGTGGGTCGAATGCGCCAGCGTGCCCCACGGCATTTCCCTGAACCGATCCCACTGCTTGAGGAAATAGTCGCGGCAATGGTAGCCGACCGATTCGACGAGCGCCCCGTGGGTCGCGGAAATCTCGGTGATGTGCGGCGCGTAGATGATGAGTTCGCCGCCGTCGGCCAGCACCGGTTCGAGTTTGTACATGCACTTGCCGCCGGTCCAGAGTTCGTCGTACATCGCGGGCGCGCACGAAAGGATCGTGTGGAACGGCCGTTCCCTGTACGTGATGTGCAACTGGCGCGAGAGTTCGCTCGCTTCCTCCCACGCCGACTCGGGACTGCCGGCGAACGCCCCGGCCAACTGGTCGCCCTTCACCACGAGGCAGAAGCACAGTTTCGGCACCGTCACCATCGACCCCGCGCGGTCCACGACCTTGCGCACGGGGGTGTGTTTGTGGCCGATGATCATCGGGTTGGTCACGACCGCGCCGAGCCAGTGGAAGAAATTGAGCACCTCCGGCCCGCTCACGCCGGGAAACAAATACTTGTTCCCGCCCGAAAACCCGACGACCTCGTGCGGGAACACCGGCCCGACGATCATGATCTGGTCGTACTCGAACAGCCGCCGGTTGACGCACACCGGCACGTCCATCGAAAATAACCCGCCCGAGAGTGCGCTGATCTCGGCCGCCGGGATCGTGCCGAGCGATTGCAGCGCGTCGGGGTTTTGCCATTCGTGGTTGACGAACTCCACGCCCCGATAGATCGACACGCGCTCCTCCGCCGTGATGCCCAGTCGTTCGCGGATGGCCGACTCGCTCATGGGTTGGTGAGTGCCCAGGGCGATCATCACGTCGAATCTTTGCGTCTCGCCGCCGAGTTGCGCATGCAGCGCGCGGAAGAACTGATCCACCGGCGCGGTGCGCGTGGCGTCGGGTACGATGAGCAGCACGCTCCGCCCGCGATAATCGGTCGCCGGACACGCGCGGGCGACCAGCGCGCGCACTTCGTCGGCGGAGACGACGCCGTCCGGCGCGGCGTGGACGGAGAGCACTTCGGAGGAGATCATCGCGTCATTCTGTCGGGTCGTCGCCGCCCGTCAACGGCCGGTTCGAGTCCAGGAACGCCGCGATGCCGGGGCTGCCCTTCTCAAAATCCAACAGGACGTGCTCGCGGCATTTCTCGGTGAGTTCCTTCAACTCCCGGCGGAACTGCGCGACGTTGAATTCGTCGCCGTCGAGCCGTTTGAGGATCGTTTCCGCGACGACCTGGAGCGCCATCCCGTGCGCGAAGAGATTGATAACTTCGCGCGTCAGCGTGATTTCGAGGTCTTTGGGTTCTTCGGGCATGATGTTAGATCGTCTGGGACAGAAACCCGCCGTCCACGCGCAGGTCGATCCCGGTCACGAAACCCGCCGCGCGCGCGCTGGCAAGGAACACCGCCGCGCCAACCAGTTCTTCCGACGAGCCGAACCGACCCATCGGCGTATGGCCGAGGATCGACTGCGCGCGCGCTGTCGGCGTGCCGTCCTCGTTGAAAAGCATCCGCCGGTTCTGTTCGGCGGGGAAAAAACCGGGCGTCAGCGAATTGACCCGCACGCCTCCGGGAGCCCATTCGCGGGCAAGGAATTGCGTCAGGCTGATGACCGCCGCCTTCGCCGCGCTGTACGCGACCACGCGCGAGAGCGGCAGGTGCGCGGAGACGCTGGCGATGTTGATGATGCTGCCCTTGCCGCGCGCGGCCATCACGGGGCCGAATTCCTGGCACGGCAGCAGCGCGCCGCCGATGAGGTTCAAATCGAAATTCGCCCGCCAGTCGTCGGGGGCGATGTGCTCGAAGGCGCGCTCGGGTGTGACCGTCACCTTCGGATCGTTGCCCCCGGCGGCATTGACGAGGACCGTCGGCGCGCCCAGGTCGTCGGCGAGCGCGCGGTGCGCTTCGGCGAGGCTGGCGGAGGCCATGGCGTCGGCGGTGAAAAATTTCGCTTTCCCGTGGCTCGCGGCATTGATGCGCCCGACGCACGCCTCGCCGCGTTCGGCGTTGCGGCCGAGGACCGCCACCGTCGCGCCCGCACCGGCGAGACCTTCGGCCAACGCGCCGCCGAGC
>CALMVM010000338.1:0-3365 GCA_937873255.1 uncultured Verrucomicrobiota bacterium
TCTGTTCGTCCACGAGTACAACCAGCAGCCAATCACTTACTGAAAACCACTACCGTCGGACGGCTCGGAGAGCCATCCCTACCTTATTTACGAAAGCCTGTGGCTTTTCATCCGCGCGAACTTCTCCGCGATCAACGCCGACAGCTTCGGTGTCACGGCCGCATCCGACAAACGTTCGAGCACCTCGTGCAGGAAACCCTGCACGATCAACTCCTGCGCGGACCGTTTGTCGATGCCACGCGCGAGCAGGTAAAACATCTCCTCCGCATCGACGTACCCCGCCGTCGCTCCGTGCGTGCAACGCACCTCGTCCGCCAGGATTTCCAGGCCGGGCATCGAGTTCGCCTCGGCTTCCTCGCTGAGCATCAGGTTGCGGACTTTCTGATACGCGTCGGTGTGCTGCGCCTTTGCCTCGACGCGGATTAATCCGGCGAAGATCGTCTTGGCCGAGTCGGAGAGCGCATTCTTATAAAGCAGGTCGCTCGTCGTATGAGGTTCGACGTGGTCCTGGTATGTACGCTGATCGAATTCCTGCGCCGCGTCAGCTACCGTCGCCGCGAGCATGTCGCTGCGGCCGCCGGTGCCCACGAGGCGGCTCAGGCTTTCCAGGCGTGCGTAGGACGCACCGAGATTCAGGTGCAGGCTCAAGGCATTTGCGTCGCGCTCGACCGACGTGGAATTGATCTGGAACGAAACGACCTTCTCGCCCCAGTTCTGCGAGCAAAGGTAAGTGACCTTCGCGCCGGGCCCGACGATCAGGTCGTTGACCGCGCACGCGAACCCGTTTTCCTCCGCGCGGTCGCTCTCGTAATAATCGACGAGCGTCACCTTGCTGCCCGCCTCGGCGATGACCAGCGTGTGCGGAAAAATCGATCTCCCCTCGCCGCCCAGCCAGTGGAATGTCTCCAGCGGCAGCGCGACCTCGACATTTTTGGGTACGTACAAAAATGTCCCGGTCCTCACGTGTGCGCGGTGCAGCGCGGCAAACTTCCGCGAACCCAGCACGGCCTCGCGCGTCATGAAATATTTCTGGAACAAATCCGCGTGCTCGGCCATCGCGGCGTCGAGCGGTTTCCAGATGACACCCTGCGCGGCGAGTTCGGGCGCGTGGGCGCGGCGGTCGAGCAGCGTGTCGTTGGCGAACACCATCCGGCCCGCGATTTTGTCGTTGCCCTGCGAGCGGCCGATGAGTCGTTCGCGGGTCGGTCCGTCCACGGTGTGCGGCGAGTGGTAACGATCTAGCGCGACTTTGCCGATGGACGTGAAACGCCAGGACTGTTCGGTGCGCGCGGGCATTTCCAGCCGCTCAAACTGCGCCCACGCCTCACGGCGAGATTGCTGGAACCAACCCGGCAACGTGTTGTCGCTAAAATTGGGCGCGGCGAGCAATCCGCCGCTGACTCCCGGCGTATGTTCGTCTACCGCGACGCGGGCGGCCTCGCGGGCTTCGTCCGTGTCGGCGTAGTCGGCGGTGAGTAAAGTGTCTGTCTGGTCGCTCATGAACGAGTCTTGTAAAAAATAGCGCCGGCTACTGTGAAGGTAACGAGTATTCCGACCGCGACCCACCCGGGTTTGTGTTTGCAGAGTTCAAGAAATAGAAACCAATAGTAACTGAAGTAATCCAGCGGCGTCGGCGCTCTCTGGAAGTTGCCGATCACCCCACCGAACCTTCCATCTCCAGATCGATCAGGCGCTTGAGTTCCACGCTGTATTCCATCGGGAACTGGCGCACGAGATCGTTGACGAACCCGTTGACCGCGAGACTCATCGCCTGCCCCTCGCTCAGGCCGCGCGACATCATGTAGAAGATCTGCTCGGCGCTGACCTTCGACACGCTCGCCTCGTGTTGCATGGCGTTCTTCGTGCCGCGCACGGTGATTGCCGGGTAAGTGTCGGTGCGGCTGGTCGGGTTGATGAGCAGCGCATCGCACTCGGTGTTGTTCTTGCAGTTCTTGAGATGGCGCGGCACGGTGACCTGCCCGCGGTACGTCGCCCGGCCGCTGCCGAGGCTGATGCTCTTGCTGATGACGTTGCTCATCGTCAGGCGACTGCCGATGTTGCAGTCGATCCACTTGATCTCGGCGTCCTCCATCGCCAAGCCGCGTTTGGTGACGAGGTTGAAAACGTTGTTGCTCCAATTCTGCACGGTGACGTACTGGATTTTCGCGCCTTTGAGCGCGACGAGTTCGACGACCGCGCTGTGCAGCGTCGCCGTCTCGAACTTCGGCGCGGTGCAGCCTTCCATGTACATGACTTCCGCGCCTTCGTCGGCGATGATAAGCGTGCGCTCGAACTGGCCGAAGTTCTCCGAGTTGATGCGGAAATACGCCTGGAGCGGGTGCTTGACCTTCACGCCCGGCGGCACGTAGATGAACGACCCGCCGCTGAACACCGCCGAGTTGAGCGCGCTGAATTTATTGTCGCCCGTCGGGATGACCTTGCCGAACCACTTGCGGAAAATCTCCGGGTGTTCCTTCAAGCCTTCCGTGCTGCCGACGAAGATCACGCCTTGGTCGCCGAGCGCCTTCTTGATGTTGGAATAGGCGGCCTCGCTGTCGAACTGCGCTTCGACACCCGCGAGGAATTTGCGTTCCTGTTCCGGGATGCCGAGGCGCTCGAAGGTGCGCTTCATGTCCTCGGGCACGTCGTCCCACGAGCGGCTGGGTTTCGCGCCCCGGCTCAGGTAGTAGCGGATGTTGTTGAAGACGATGTTGTCGAGGTCCTTCGTGGCCCAATGCGTGGGCATGGCCTTCTTGTTGAAAACGTCGAGCGCCTTGTGACGGAACTCACGAATCCAGTCGGGTTCGCCCTTCACATCGACGATGTAGTCGATGGTGTCGTGCGACAGGCCCGTGCCGGCGTCGTAGGTGTGGGCTTCCGGGTAGGAGAAATCGCCGGCGCTGCGGTCGATGTCGATGTCAGCTTTAGGTGCGGCCATGGAAATTTAGGAGATAGAAGATGGAAGATAGGAGATAGGGACGGAACCGGAGGGGTCAGGCCGCGACGGCTTCCTCCGCCTTGACCCAATCGTAGCCCTTGGTGTCGAGTTCGAGCGCGAGGGACTTGTCGCCGGTCTTGACGATTTGCCCGTCCATCATGACGTGCACCTTGTCGGGCACGATGTAGTCGAGCAGACGCTGGTAATGGGTGATGAGCAGGACGCCGAGGTTCGGCCCGCGCTGGGAGTTGACGCCGTTGGCGACGATGCGCAACGCGTCCACGTCGAGGCCGCTATCGGTTTCGTCGAGGATCGCGTAGCTCGGCGCGAGCATCGCCATCTGGAGGATTTCGTTGCGCTTTTTCTCGCCACCGGAGAAGCCCTCGTTGACCGAGCGCGATGTGAATTCGCGGCGCATGTCGAGGTC
>CALMVM010000338.1:3375-5724 GCA_937873255.1 uncultured Verrucomicrobiota bacterium
CCATCTTCTCATACAAGCGATGGTAATAATCGACGGCTTCGAGTTCCTCGCCCTCGCCGAGACGGGCCTGGAGCGCGGCGCGAATGAAATTGGCGTTGCTCACGCCGGGGACTTCCATCGGGTATTGGAAGGCGAGGAACAATCCCTTGCGGGCGCGCTCATCGGCTTCGAGGCCGAGGATTTCCTCGCCGTCGAGCAACACGCTGCCGCCGGTGACGGTGTAATCGGGATGACCCGCGATGGCCTTGGCGAGCGTGCTCTTGCCCGAGCCGTTCAGGCCCATGATGGCATGCACCTCGCCTTTGGGGACGACGAGGTTAAGGCTTTTGACGATGGGTTTATCCCCGATGGAAACGCAGAGGTCCTGGATGACGAGCGATGATTGGTTCATTGAAAAATGGTTTATTCGGCGTCGTTGGCGGCAACGACGCATTCAGGACACAGGCCGCGCAGGGAGAATTCCGATTGGGTCACGACGTAATTATTCGGAAGTTGCCACACGCGCGAGAGCGCGGCGGCGTCGGGCACGTCCACATCGTGGACGTGATGGCAGCGGGTACACATGAAATGCCCGTGCGGATGGGCGTTCGGACAAAAACGCGACGGGCCGCGGTCAAAATTGACCTGCCGCACGAGCCCGACCTGGGTGAGGGTTTCGAGGCAGTTATAAACGGTGGCCAAGGAAATCGTGGGCATCCGTTTTTGCGCGCGCATGAACACCTGCACGGCGCTCGGATGGTCGCGCGTTTCGAGGAGTGCCTCGTAGACCTCGCGGCGCTGCCGGGTCAACCGGAAACCGCCCGACGCGACGGTGGTGTCGTACGCGGTATGAGCGTGGTCGTCGAGGGAAAGTTCGGCACACATGGCTGGGGAGAGGCAATGTGCCATCCCGGCCGGCGGTATCAAGAACTATTCTAAATAAAAAGAGTCCTCCCAAATGTTCATCAGCTCAAAAACCGCACCGGCTTTCCGGCTGGCCAATCCGCTTCTGGCGGTGCGGCCAGCGTAGCGTTCACGTTCGTGTGATGCGCTTCCGAAAACTATATTTATGAAAATGGCGCTCTAGCGAAATGACATGGTTATTCGGTGGTTTCTTGATAATTATAACCGCATCGACCTCTGGATGGCCACGCACACCCGCCCGGGCTACCTCGATCCAATCCTTGATCATCTGTTTGTTATATGAGTCTGTGGAGCGCTTCAAATCCCTCAGGACTGAAAGCACTTCCTCGCATGGGTGACTCTCAAGGGTCTTTGCGATCTTCGCAGGCACTCGATAAGTAAAGAATTCCCAGTTTGGATCTCGGTGATTTTCACCGATTGACTCCCACGGCCACGCCTCTCCGTGGTTACGCCTGTAAAATTCTGCGCGAGCATCGGCTCGCAGCGCGGCTCTCCAATCTTCTCCGCCTTTCGCCGAGTGGATTGCTAAAATCGCCAACAAAGTGCCGTAAATGGCGGCACTCATCCAACCCGACAAGAGTTGATTACGCAGAAGGGACTTTCCTTGCCATCTCGACCCTACGCTGTGCTTCTGTCTACTCATGCTTGGTTCAGCACCCCCCGCTGCCGCTCGATCAAGTCCGCCACGCCTTTCTTGCCCAACGCTACCAGCGCGTCGAACTCCACCTGCGAGAACGTCGATTCCTCCCCCGCCCCCTGCACTTCCACGAACTGCCCGTCCTCGGTCAGCACGAGGTTGAAATCCACCGCCGCGTCCTTGTCCTCGACGTAGTCCAAGTCAAGCACGGGCCGTCCGCCCACCATCCCCACGCTCACCGCCGCCACCAGCCGCCGCACCGGCGAACGCGCCACCTCCCCGCGCGCCGCCAGCGTCTGGCACGCCAGCGCCGCCGCCACGCAACCGCCCGTGATCGACGCCGTGCGCGTGCCGCCGTCGGCCTGGAGCACGTCGCAGTCGATCCACAACGTCCGCGCCCCGAGCGCCTCCAGGTCGATCACCGTGCGCAACGCCCGGCCGATGAGCCGCTGGATTTCCACCCCGCGCCCGTCCTGCTTGCCTTTGGCGATGTCACGTGGTTTGCGGCCGAGCGTCGAGTACGGCAGCATCGAGTATTCCGCCGTGATCCAGCCGCCGCTGACGCCCTGTTCCTTCATCCAGCGCGGCACGC
This sequence comes from uncultured Verrucomicrobiota bacterium, assembly GCA_937873255.1. Lineage (GTDB taxonomy): Bacteria > Verrucomicrobiota > Verrucomicrobiia > Chthoniobacterales > SZAS-18 > CAHJWO01. The sequence continues at coordinate 5,508 of CALMVM010000338.1, forward strand.
CGTCCTCGATCGACGCCGCGCAGATGACGCGCGTGTTGCCGGCGGCGATCAGCACGGAGCCGGCGGCGTGCGGGGCGATACCCGGTTGGAAACTCAAGGGGCGAAGCTGATCGTCGGCGCGGCCATCGTGTCGGGACATGACGCCCACGATGCCGGTCAACGCCCGGGCCGTCAACGCCGCCGCGCCCCGCCGGGGCCGGGGGCACCCAAAAAAAGC
>CALMVM010000339.1 GCA_937873255.1 uncultured Verrucomicrobiota bacterium
GGTCTTCAGGTCGGTCGTCACGAGCGTCAACTCCACCGCATAGGGCAGCAGATGGGCGGGAGCCGTGTTCAACGGGTCGGCGGCATTGACAGCCGAAAAATAGGTGTAGGTGAAACTCGAAGGGTTACTGGCGTTGACGGCCGTACTGTACCTCACGCCCGGAGTTGCCGGACGCATCGGCTCGGCGGAGTTGTACTTCAGCCCCAAGGCGAGCCACGGGATGGGATCGCCGTTGATATCCAGGCAGCGCACGAAAAAGTTCAACACACCGTTTGCCATCGTACTGCTGACCTTTCGGCTGTTGGCGTCGGTTTTTGCCACGAAATCAGTCACCCAGAGCGCCGCGTTCGCGTGGTCGTTGGTTCCTCCGCCGCTCCCGGTGGGGCGCAGGGTGTAATCCGTCGGGGTCGTGGTGAGAACCTTGTAGTTGGCGGTATCCGACGGCGGCACGTAGAACCGTTTCAGTTCAAAAGCGTTCGTAAGGTAATAACCGACTTCGCACAGGTTGCCGCTGTTCGTCGAAACGAGCGGGGCCACCCAGAAGATGCTGTTGGTGCCGGCCCGCTGGTTGGCGTCGCTGTTCAGGATCGGGTCCTGCACGAACGGCAACTTCGACGAGACCACCGCTTGGGAAAGTTCGCGCGCGATGATCTCCAGCACGGCGCGGCCGGACTGGTTGTTTTCCGCCGTGCGTTCCCCGCTACTCCAGATCTTCGCGGTACTGTTCGACATGGAAGCGATCAGGACAGCGATGAGCGCCAGCACCACCATCGAAACCAGCAATTCTACTAGGCTGAAAGCATCGCGCTTCGTCGCGGCCGGCGCACCATAAGAATGACACGCGTTTGTCATGGCTTGGGTAGATAGAAAGTGAACACCGATTTCGTGGCGTTGCTCGCTCCGAGCACGTTGCCATTTATGTCCGTCGGCCAACCGACCTTGACGGTCACCGCCAGGAACGGATAATTGATGGTTGCAGAATTTGCTATCGGAGCGGGAGAAGCATTGGCAGGATAAGAGTTCAAAGGCTGAATGTAGATCGCGGCCTTGTAGTAATTCGCGGTCGGCGCGGCGGCGGTGGACCGCTTCACGAGCACGCCGTCTGCCGTATAATAGGCGGTGGCGGATGGCTGGGGCTGTCCCGTGCCATCCGGCGGCAGAGGTGTATTGCCCAAAATTGTATAACTCAACTGGTTGCCGTACACCGTGCTCCACGTCAGGTCCATCTTGGTGGGGTCCGCCGACAGGGTGAGGGTTGACGCTTCCGCCCGCACGCGGACGGCCAGGTCCTGCATGACGAAAGCGATCTTCGTGTCGTCGTTGCTGTCGCGCGCGGCGTTGATGCCGACGCTCAACAGGCCGAAGATCGCCACCAAGGCAAACGAGATGATGCCCATCGTCAGAGCGATTTCCACGAGCGAAAAAGCCGTCCGGCCATGCGAACATAGGCGCGCTTTCATGGTAGCGGAGTTTCGGGGCGGCCGACCTCGACCCTGCCGACCAGATTGTTGACCCGGACATCCAGCCAGTTCACGGCCGGGTAAGTGCCGGCGGAAGCGGTGGCGCGACGGGTGTAGGTCACCGTCGTCGAAGCGCCCAACACACCTTCCACCAAACGGGCGCGGACCGGCACCGGCAGACCGGAGGGCGGTTGTTGCTCGACGAGTGCGCCGGTCGATGAAAAAGCGATGTAAACCGGCTTCACGTCCTGGCCGCCGAAAGTGAGGTTGCCCGCGTCACCCAGGGGCGCGCTGGCACCGGTGGAAAAAACGTACACGCTGCCGTCCGACGGCGCGCTCGTCAGCGGATCGCGGGTCTCGAAAACGACGCCGTCGTCCAAGGTTTCCCACTTGCCGAGTTGCTGGTAAGTGTAAGCGGTGCCGCCGGCGGCCAACGTCGCGTAGGTCAGCGTCATCTTGCGATAGTTGAAGGACGGGTCGGGCCAGTCGGTGGCCACTTCCAGACGGACGACGGTGCGGCGCGCGATGGCCTCCGAACGCGCGACCGACAACAAGCCGATGAACAGCCGCCCGGAGTTGTTGAGGGCGTTCGATTTGTTCAGTGACGTGAGCGCCGGCAAGACCAGGGCCGACAGGAGCGCGATGATCCCGATGACGGCCAGCATTTCCACCAGCGTGAAGCCGCCCCCGCGCATCATGGGCCGCGTCCTCCCGGACTTCGGCTTCGGGCGAAGCAGCGGTGCCAGGGCGACATGCCCTCGACGTTGCGCCGGCTCGGGTGTTCGCGTCATCGGAAAGCGGGAGATCAGATTTTCTCCAAGCAAAGGTCCAGTGTTCCGAGCAAAAAATCGGCGTCGGCCAGCGTCAGGCACATCGGCGGTTTGATCCGCAACACGTTGCCGAAATATCCTCCCTTGCCAATCAGCAGACCCGCGTCCTTGGTCGCCTCGAAGACGCGGATCGCCTCTTCCTTGGCGGGCGTTTTGGCGGCGCGGTCCTTGACGAGTTCGACGCCGATCATGAGACCCTTGCCGCGCACGTCGCCGATGAGGTCGTGCTTTGCAGCGAGCGCGCGGAGTCCATCCATCAGGTAGACGCCTACCTTCAACGAATTTGCCTGCAAGCCCTCGCGCTCAATGACTTCCAGCACCGCCTTGCCCTGCGCACAGACGACCGGGTTGCCGCCGAAGGTATTAAAATGCACGCGCGACTTGATCGACTCGGCGATCTTGTGCGTGGTCACGACCGCCGCCAGCGGCACGCCGTTGCCGATGCTCTTGGCCATCGTCACGATGTCGGGCACGACACCCTGCGTCTCGAATCCCCAGAAGTGCGTGCCCGTCCGGCCGAACCCCGCCTGCACCGCGGACGTGCGCGTACGCTTTTTCGAGGTAACCGTCCGGGAAAACCACCGTGCCGCCGACGCCTTGGATCGACTCGGCGATGAACCCCGCGACCTGGCCGGACGTGGTGTAGTCGATGACGCTTTTCACGTCGTCGGCGTACTTGCGACCCGCTTCCGGGTCATTGTAGCCGTACGCCCCGCGATAACGATCCGGCGCGAGAGCGTGATGTACGCCGAAAGAATGCGGCACGTTGAACTTCCACGTCGAATGCGCCGTCAGCCCCATGCCCGAGCTGTTGCCGCCGTGGTAGGCGTTGCGCAGGGCGATGGCGTCGTAGT
>CALMVM010000340.1 GCA_937873255.1 uncultured Verrucomicrobiota bacterium
ACGCCCCCCGACCGCCCTCATCGCGTGCTCTACATTGAGGACAACGCTTCCAACCGCTTCCTGCTCGAACGCGTGCTCGACGGCCATCCGCGACTCCGCCTCCTCCAGGCCGCCACCGCCGCCGAGGGCCTGAAAATCCTGCGCGCGCAGCCGCCGCTCGACCTGTTGCTGCTCGACCTCCACCTGCCGGACCTGTCGGGCGAGGAAATCCTGCGGGTGGTCCGCCAGGACCCGGACGCGCGGATCCGCCGGCTGCCCGTGGTCGTCATGAGCGCCGACGCCACCGCCGCTTGCATCGAGCGCGTCCTCGCCGCCGGCGCGAACGCCTACCTGACCAAGCCGCTCGACCTACCGACGCTGCTGGCCACGATGGAAAAGAACCTGCCGGCCCCGGGCGCGACCGTGCGCGATGGGGCACGCGAGTAGCCGCCATTGCCAACGCCCCAAGCCATGCCCACCGTCCGCCGCCAGAAACCGAAGTCCGCCGCCCCGCGCGACGGCGAGGAAACGGCGCGGCTACGCACCCTGCGCGACTACGCGATCCTGGACACGCCGCCGGAGGCCGCCTTCGAGCGGATCGCGCGGCTGGCCGCGCGCTTCCTGTCGGTCCCCATCGCCCTGGTGTCCTTCGTGGACGAACACCGCCAGTGGTTCAAGGCCACCTGCGGGTTGGGCCTGCGCGGGACCTCGCGGGGGGTGTCCTTTTGCAACCACGCGCTGTCGAGCGACGACGTGCTGGTCGTGCCCGACGCCGCGCTCGACGAGCGTTTCGCCGACAATCCGCTGGTGACGGGCAAGCCGTTCGTCCGTTTCTACGCCGGCGCTCCGTTGCGCGCGCCCGACGGCCACCGCCTCGGCACGTTGTGCGTCATCGATTACCGCCCGCGCCGTCCCGGCCCGGCCGAACTGGAAACCCTGCGCGAACTCGCCATGACCGTCGTCGACGAACTCGAACTGCGCCGCGCCGCCGCCGCCCTGCGCGCCGAAATCACCCAGCGCGAGCGCGCCGAACGTGACCTGGCCGAAGCGCTGCGTTCCGTCGAATCCCAGGTGCAGGCGCGCACCGCCGAGCTTTCGGCTCGCAACGAACAACTCCGCATCGCCAAGGAGGAGGCCGAGCTGGCGAACAGCGCCAAGGGCAATTTCCTCTCGCGCATGAGCCACGAGCTGCGCACGCCCCTCAACGCCATCCTCGGCTTCGGCCAGATCCTGCAAATGGATGTCGAAACCGAGCGCCAGCAGGAATGTGTCGGGCACGTCCTGTCTGGCGGCCAGCAACTCCTGACGATGGTCGACACCGTGCTCGACATCTCGCGCCTGGAGCCCGGCCGCAACCCCCCGACGCTCGAAGCCATTCCCGTGCGCGAGGCGATCCTGACGGGCATTGACCTAGTCCGTCCGCTGACCGCGCCGCGCGGGGTGACAATCGCCCTGGAGGACTCCCCCGCCGCCGACCGCGCCGTGTTCGTGGACCGCCGACGGCTCGGGCAGGTGTTGTTTCACCTGTTGTCCAACGCCGTGAAGTACAACCGGCCCGGCGGGGAGGTCACCGTTTCCTGCCGGGACCAGCGCGCGGCGCGCCTGCGCATCGCCGTGCGCGACACCGGGCCCGGCATCGCGCCGGAGGATCTCGGGCGGCTCTTCACCCCCTTCGACCGCCTCGGGGCCGAACGCGGCGACGTGGCCGGCACGGGCCTGGGGCTGGCGTTGTGCAAAAACCTCGTCGAAGCCCAGGGCGGCCAGATCGGCGTCGAGAGCCTCGTCGGGGAGGGCAGCACGGTCTGGATTCAACTGCCCCTCGCCCCGCCCGCCGGTCCGCCGCGCCGTCCGCCGCGCCAAGGGGCGCGCACGGTCCTCTACGTCGAGGACAACCTGTCCAACCTGCGCCTGATCGAGCGTTTGCTCCAGCGCCGGCCGGGCATCCGCCTGCTCACGGCCACCCTCGGCCGCGACGGGCTCGAACTGACCCGCCAACGCCGCCCGGACCTCGTCCTGCTCGACGCCCACCTGCCCGATCTTTCCGGCCTGGAGGTGCTCACCGCGCTCCAGGCCGACCCGGACACGCGCCCGATCCCGGTGGTCGTCATCAGCGCCGACGCGTTGCCCGCCAGCATCGAGGCGATGTGCGCGGCTGGCGCGCGGCGTTACATCACCAAGCCGCTGGACATTCACCAGCTCGTGGAAATGCTCGCGGAGTTGGCTTGAGGGTTACCCGGGTGGGTAGCACGAAGCTCAGGCCGCCCCAAGAAAATTCTGTCATCCTGAGGGGAGTGCAACGAGCCGAAGGACCTCGCCGCGTGATACTCGCCCGCCTTGCACTGGCAGCTTGCCCAGAAGGTTACCCTCTTTGTCCGGTCAATACTCATCTGCCCGCGTGTACATTGCCGCGAGGTCCTTCGGCTCGTTGCACTCCCCTCAGGATGACAGAAAAAGAGGTCGCGTTATCTCTCACCTCTTATTTCCCGCTAGCCGCAATACCTGAAAATTAAGGGTTTCACCTTTGCTTGAAGGCGAAGGCCGGAGGGCTCAAGATGGACGAATCCGGGAAACGTCCGCCCGCCGCCGGGCCCTTCCCGTTCCCCAACGTCCATGTCTGCCGCCGCCTCGCTCGACGCCGTCTGGAGAAAGCTGTCCCTGTGGGCCGACCGCTTCGTGCCCGTGGCGGCCGGCCCGGACATCGAGGTCCGCCGTCGCGCGCAACTCTTCGTGACGTTCAGCGCCCTGGGCGCGGTGTTCGGCGGGCTGTTCGCCGCGTTTTATTTCGCCATCGGCCACCCGTGGGGCGGTTGGATCGTCGCGGCCTGCACGCTGGCGATGTGGGCCGCGCCGTGGATCGTGCGCGCCGCCGGATTGGAGGCCGCCGGCAACCTGTACGCGCTCGTGCTCGTGCTGGGGTTCTCGGGGTTAACGGCCATCGAGGGCGGCGTCCACGGCCACGCCGTTGCCTGGCTGGCGGTCGTGCCGCTGTGCGCGTCGATCCTCGTGGACCAGGCGCTCGGGCGGTGGTGGTGCGCCATTTGCCTGGCGGTGGTGGCGGCGTTTTGCGCGATGGATTTCGCGGACCTCATCCCCCCGCCGTTCTACCCGCCGCGCTGGGACAAGACGATTACCGCCGCCGGTTACCTGAGCCTGACGCTGTTCATGGCGGTGCTGGGCATCTTCTTCGAGCGCGGCCGACGCCACTCGCTCGCCAAGCTCCACACGGCCCTCGACGCCCTTTCCAATGCGAACTCCCGCCTGAAGGAACTCGACCGCGAGCGCGCCGAATTCCTGGGCATCGCCGCGCACGATCTGCGCAGCCCGCTCAACACCATCATCGGTTTCGCCCAACTCGCGGGCCGCTACAGTCCAGACGCGTCCGAGACGCAGCGCGACCACATGGAAACCATCATCCGCGCGAGCAACCACATGCTCGAACTGCTCAACCGTTTCCTGAGCATGCGCGCCATCGAGGAGGGCCGGCTGGAAATGCAAATCGAGCGTTGCGATCTGCGCCGGACGGCCAAGGGGATCGTCGAATCCTACCGGGGCAAGGCGCAGGCGAAGGGGCTGCACCTCGTTTTCGAGGCGATGGGCGGGGTCAGTCCGTTCGTCAAAGCCGACCAGCAGTCGCTCGTGCAGATCGTCGACAACCTGCTTTCCAACGCGATCAAGTTCTCGCCGCGCGACCGCCCCGTGATCGTGCGCGTGCTGGTCAACGACGGCGGCGGGACCGCCGCGGTGGAGGTGCAGGACGCGGGACCGGGGTTGAGCGAGGCGGACCAGGCGCAGCTCTACGGCAAGTTCGCACGGTTGAGCGCGCGGCCGACCGGGGGCGAATCGTCCAGCGGCCTGGGGCTTTCCATCGTCAAGCGGCTGGCCGAGGCCATGGGCGGCCGGCTCGAATGCCGCAGCCGACTCGGCGAGGGGGCGACCTTCGGCCTGACGCTGCCAGCCGTTGCTCCGCCCGCCGCCGATGCCCCCGAACCCGCCGTCGCGACGGCGAGGGCGGAGGTCAGCCGTCTGCGGGTCTGAGCGGCGCGGGAAGGGCGGATGATTTATGTTCCCACGCGCTCGCTTCCGGTGTAAGCTCCTCGGCGTCATGAAAAAACTGTTCATCCTGCTCGGAATGCTCGCCGGTGTCGTGGCCCCGTCTTTGGCGCACGCGAACCCGGATAACCAGTCGACCAAAACCCGCGATGCCAAGACCCACATGGTGGTGAAAGCCCCCCGCCCGCAACGGCGGACAGTCTATTACATCACCACCAACAGCGTGGCCGGCTCGCACATCCCGACCGTCGTCCGCCGATACCAGGGAGGGGACGAAGCCCTCAACGGCGGTTTCCTGCCGGACCGGTTCTTCAGCGGCGGAGCGTTGAACCGCTCCAACGGCACGAACATCGGCACGTCGTTGGCACAGCTCGATCCGTCGATCACCGTCCATTAAGGGCTGCCGCCCCTGCGCGGGTCAATACTCCACGCGCGCGGAAACGCTGACCTCTTGGATGTACACGCTGGTCACGCTGTCGGAGTATTCACCCGCCGCGAGGTCGCTACGGCCCACCCGGGCCGTGGCGGGGATTTTCCATTGGTACGCGGCGTCGAGGTGCCAGCGGCCCGTCCGGTAGCCGGCCCCGAGCGTGAGGAGATGCTCGGTGATCGCGGCCGTCAGCGGCGTCAGCGTGCCGTCGGGCACGGGGTTGTTGCCGTAGGCATAGCCGGCGCGCACGGTCCAGTGTTCGCCGAGCGCCTGTTCGACGCCGAGCCGCCCCACGTACTGGTCGTTCCAACGCAGCGGGACATCCTCGTTGAGCCGGAAGGAGCCGACCAACCCGTTGAGGTCGGCGTTGTTGCCGCCGGTCAGGCGCACGGGCAGCGAGGTGAACGCCCCGCTCCAGTGAATCCAGTCGAATTGCGCCGCCAGCGTCAATCCCCACCGTGCCTGCCAGGCGACCCCGGCGCTGAGCGTGCCCGGGAACGTGTTGATGACCTGCGCGCTGTAGCCGAAGTCCGGCCGCGCCGCGCCGAGCCCGAGGTTGGCCAGTTGCACGCCCGCGTTGCCTGAGGCCTTGCCGTGCGTTTCGACCCGCGCCGGGGTCGTGTACGCCAGGCTGAACGTCCACGCGGGCAATGGCTGCCAGCGCAGGCCGAACTCGCCGTTGACCCCGAAGCCGTCCGTCTGGAGGTCCAGGAGGGTCTTGACGGTGCGCAACGTCGGCTCGCGCTGGAAAACGAACGGGGTGTGGAGCTGGTTTTCGTTGTAAAGCAGGCCGACGCTCGCGCCGACGGAGAACTGCGGCGTGACCTGCCAGCCGACGCCGAAGGCCGTGCGCAGGAGCACGATTTCGGACTGGTTCGGCTGGAATCCGTACGAGGTCGCGCCGTCCGCGCCGCCGGGCGTGTCCTGGTAATGCCACCGCGCCCGCACCGCCATGTCCGGGTTGAACCCGAGCGCCAGCCGCACGGGGCCGACCGGCACGCTGGCGGCGAACTCGCCGATGCCACCCGAGGTGGCGCGGGGGGGGGGGGGGTGGGGGGGTTTGTGCACCGGGCCGTGCGCCAACATCCCGCCGACGGTGCGTGGGGCGCGGGCTTGGGCGACCACGCCGAGCGCGCCGGGGTTGTCGAAAAGCGCCGAGAGCGGGTCGTCCGCCACGGCCGCGCCCGCGCCGCCCATCGCCTTGGCCCGCGCGCCCGCGCCGTCCTGGTATAGTCCCGCGCCGGGGGCGGAGGAAGGCAGCAGGCAGAAGGCGGAAGGCAGAAGGAGCAGAACCAGCGCGGTGTAGGGGAGTTTCGGGAGCATGCGGCGAGGGGTCGAAACGGAAAGAATTGCCAGGAGTGCAATCATCATGCCAGCCCATCGTGCACGAACCGGCGGCGAGCGAAAAGTGGGAGATTTCCCGAGGGGAACAAGGGTGGACGCCGCCTGGAGAGCGCCGTCCACCAACACTGGACGCTTCGACCGTCTCGTGAAACGGTGTGCCTTACGCCGGCCGATGGACGACCCCTTCCAAGACGAACTCGACCGCCTGCGCGCCCGCTCGCTGCACCGGCGTCTGCGCGAGATGAGCGCCTCGCCCGACGGCACCGTCGAAATGGCGTCGCGCAACCGCCTCGTCAATTTCGCCTCCAACGACTACCTCGGCCTCGCCGACGATCCGATTTTGCGCGAGGCCGCCAAGGAAGCCATCGACCGCTGGGGTGTCGGCGCGGGGGCATCGCGGCTGATCAGCGGCACCCGCCCGGCGCACACCGAGTTGGAGGAAAAACTCGCGCGATTTAAGGGCGTGGACGCCGCCTTGACGTTTTCCAGCGGGTTCGCGGCAGCGGGCGGAGCCATCGGCGCGCTGGTGGATCGGCACGACGTTCTCATTCTTGATAAACTCTGCCACGCGAGTCTCGTGGACGCCGCACGGGCGAGCGGGGCGATCCTGCGCGTGTTCCCGCACAACACCCTCGCCAAGCTGGAAGACCATCTCCAATGGGCTCGGCGCGAACACCCCGACGCGCGGGTGGTCGTGGTCACGGAGGCGGTCTTCAGCATGGACGGCGACCGCGCGCCGCTGGCGGAAATCGTCGAGTTGAAGGACCGCCACGGCGCGATGCTGATGGTGGACGAGGCGCATTCGGTCGGCGTGATCGGCCGGAACGGGCGGGGTCTGGCGCACGAACTCGGGGTGACCGACCGCGTGGACATCCTCATGGGCACGCTCAGCAAGGCGCTGGGCGTCGGCGGCGGTTATCTCGGCGGCCGGCACAGCCTGATCGACCTGCTCGTCAACCGCGCGCGGTCGTTCATCTATTCGACCGCGCAGCCTCCCGCGCTGGCGGCGGCGGCGGCCGCGGCAGTGGATTTCTTGGAAACCGATGAGGGCGAGCGCCGCCGGCTGGCGCTCTGGCAAAACATCCGGCTCCTCGCCACGAAGACGAGGACGCACCGACGAAACGCCCCCTGCCAAAGGCGGGCGGCAGCGCGATTTTTCCGTGGATTGTCGGCCACGAGGCGGACGCCGTGGATTTCTCCGCACGGTTGGCGAAGAAGGGATATTTCGCTCCGGCGATTCGTTTTCCCACCGTGGCAAAGGGCGCGGCGCGGCTGCGGTTGACCGTCACCGCGCGCCATCGGCCCGAGCAAATCATGGACCTCGGTCGGGCGCTGGCAGGCTTGGTCAGGTAGGGAAAGCTACGGACGGCTTGGAGAGCCATCAGAACCATAGGACGAACGCCTATGGCGTAAACCCCTCCCCCGCCGCCGACTTCGTATCCCAAAAAATCTCCCCGGCGGCATCGATTCTATTTTCCCGTCTGGACTGCTTCCTGCTTTTTCTCTTCCCTGTCCCCGCCGGTCTCGACCTCCGCGCGCAGGGATTGCCGGCGCATGTCCAAGAGCGACTTCTTCAGTTTCATCACCTCGTTGCGGCCCATCGAATTGAAGGCCATCGGCGAGCTGTCACAGACCCTTCACCTGGAGGATGCCATCACCGTCTACCAGGGCGGCGACGAGAGCGACGCCATGTACATCATCAACCGCGGCACGCTGGAGGTCGTCCACGAGTCCCCCGGCCACGCGGCGAACACGCCCGTCAGCTACCTGTCGCGCGGCGATATGTTCGGCGAGACCGAGACGCTCAGCGGCGTGTCCCGCAAGAACACCGTGCGCACGTGCGAACAGGTCAGCATCCAGCGTTTCAAGAAGAAGGATTTCCCTGAGTTGATCCGCCGGGTGCCCGCGTTTTTCTATTACCTGAGCCAGCAGATCGCCAGCCAGATGACCAAGATCACCGACCTGGCCTTCGTGCAGAGCAACTGCCTGGAACTCAGCGGCAACCTGGCGAATTTCGACACCGTCACCATCTACCAGACGATCCTCAACTCGGCGCAGACCGGCGAGCTTTCCATCGTGGACGAGGCGAAGGAAACCATCGCCATTTTCTGTTTCAAGGACGGCCAGACGACGTGCGGGCAGTATTATCATCTCACGGGCGAGGAGGCGTTCTGGCAGTTGTTCCTGCACGAGAAGCTCAGCGGGACGTTCTCGTTTTCCATCGTGGAACCGGCGAAGTTCCGCGTGGACAACACCGCCCCGATCCGCCGCAACCCGACCGACCTGCTCATCACGGCGCTCCAGTATCGGGACGAGTTCAAGCAGCTTCTCGAAGACATCCCCGATCCCGGCCAGCAGTTGCGGCGGGAAAAACTCAACCTCGAATGGACCGACCCGGAATACAGCGAGGGGTTGCGCCCCGTGGCGGAGGCGATCTGGCAGGTGTGCTACAGCTCGGTGATGCCGCTGGAGGAACTTTGCCAGAAGCTGCCGTACTGCGAACTGAAGTTTTTCAAGACGGTGCTCAGGCTCTTGGAGACCGGGCATTTTTCGCTGGTCGACGAACGGCAGCCGGCCGAGGTGGCGGTGTGAGAATGACGAATAACGAATGACGAATGGCGAATGGCGAACCCAGAGGGCGTGTTCCTCCGGTTCTGTGTTTCGTCATTCGTCATTCGTCATTCCCTCCCACTCCTCGCGCAGCATGCCGTAGCACACCGCGTCTTCCGGTTTGTCCCATTTGTAGAAGTGCTGCCGCAGCACGCCTTCCTGCCGCATGCCCAGCTTGCGCAACACTCCGCCCGACGCCGGGTTGCGGCTGATATGATGAGCGACGACGCGCGCCAACCCCAGATCCGCGAACCCGTGCCGCAGCATTGCCCGGCCCGCCTCCGTGGCGTAACCGCGACCCCAATACGGCTTGCCGATCCAGTAGCCGAGTTCGGCCCGGTGATGCGCCACGCTGACCGTCAGGCCGACGGCTCCCAGCAGTTCGCCGTTCTCGCGCAGGGTCAGGGCCAGGTGCGACGACTCGCCCGCCTCGAACGCCGGCCCGTGCCCGGCGATCCAGCGTTCGGCCATGCCGTCCTCGTAGGGATGCGCGATGCTGCCGGTCGTGTCGGCGATGGCGCGGTCGCCGGCCAGTTCCTTGACGCGCGGGCCGTCGGCCAGCGCGAAGGGGCGGATCGTCAACCGCACGGTGTGAAAGGTCGGCTGCATGTTCATCATCGCTCCGGCCCCGTCGCCTGCCGGACGCCGCCGGGCAACGCACGCGGATTGCCCTGGAAATTCAAAAACGCCAGGTAGCCGAGGAGCCCGGCGTTCCACCACGAACCACGCAACGCGAGGTATGCCGCCAGCGAGCCGGCCACGAACACCCCGACCGCTTCCGTCATTTTCTGATGGCGGGGCCCGAGGGTGTTCCGCAGCAACTGGCCGCCGTCGAGCGGGAGGATCGGCAGCAGGTTGAAACAGGTCCAGATCAGGTTGATCCAAAGGAGGAAGCGCACGGCGGCACCGACGACGAGGTCAGGGGTCATCACCCCGCTATAAAGTTGCCGGTCGGTAGCTCCCGGATGAAACCGCCGGCTGACGGCGAACGCCAACAGAAACAGGCCGAACCCGGCCGCCGGGCCGCAAAACGTGACCCAGAGACTTTGCCCGCGCGTCAGCAACGGGCCGAACATGCGCGTGACCCCGCCGAGCGCGTGCAACTCGACCGCCGGCTGCACACCAAACCGCCGCGCCGCCAGCGCGTGCCCCAATTCGTGAACCACGATGGAAACGAACACGCACGCGACCCAGATCAGCAGCAGCGCGACGGAATTCGGCCCCGTGGCGAAGCCGCCGCCGAGCAGGGCGCTGCCGATCCAGAAATACAGGCCGATCTCGAAAGGAATCCCAAAAAGCCGGAAGCGGAGCATGGCGGGTGGAGCGTTGTGCGGACTGACCGGGAATATCTCTCATGGAGAGTCCCGGAGCAAACCGGCGGTGCCCGACAGACGGGTTGTTGATTGGCTGGCCGGTCCGCCGTGGAGTCGAGCAGCATTTTAACGCAGGGACACAGAGGCACGGAGGGCCACGGAGACCGGAAGAGAACAAAGGATGGGCGGACAGGGCGAGTCGCCGGATCTTCTCCTTCCTACTTTTTCCCTCCTCCGTCTCCGTGCCTCCGTGTCTCTGTGTTAAAATGCCGCTCGGCGTTTCACGGACACCGTGCCGCCCACCCGCATCCACCTCCCCAAATTTACTTTGGCAACCCCCGCCGTTTTCCCGTAAGTTAACCCGGACGCCTCGCTCACCATGTCCGAGCCTCTTTCTCCCAATCCGGTCCCGGCCGGAGCGCCCGCCGCTCCCGTCGCGTTGCCGCCGCCTTTGGGACACGAACTCCTGCTGGGCTGGATTCGCGCCAACCCTACGCCTGCCGCATTGCTAGGCGCGCTGGTCGCCACGCTCGGGGCGTTTTACGCGGCGGTGCCGCTCTTTTACGTCCCGGCCACGCATCGCTTCATCACCCTTTCGCGCTGGATCTGGGACGCATGGAACCCCGAGACGCATTACCAACACGGCACGCTGGTTCCATTTATCATTTTGTTCCTGATCTGGAACGCTTTGCCCAAGTTGCGCGGCGTCCGGCCCAAGCCATCGCTGGCCGGGCTGGTGCCGTTCGTCCTGGGAGTGGGGCTCTACCTGTTATCCGCCCGCGCACTCCAGCGGCGATTGGGCTGGGCGGGACTGCCTTTTATGCTTTGGGGCGGCGTGCTGTACGCGGCGGGCTGGCGTTGGGCGCGCGTGCTGTTGTTCCCGATCCTGTGCGTGTTCTTCCTGATCCCGGTGCCAGGCATCGACCAGGCAACTGTGCAGCTCCAATACATGTCCACCAAGGCGGCCAGCGTCGTCTGCAATGCCATCGGCCTCAAGATGGTCGCCGTGGGCACTACCTTGCGCGCCGTGGACGACAGCTTCCAGTTCCAGGTGATTGGAGATTGCAGTGGAATCAATTCTTTGATGGCGATCACGTTGATGACGGCCGTGTTCGCCCATCTGACGCAGGATCATCTGTGGCAAAAACTGCTGCTTTTCGCCTCGTCCGTGCCTGTGGCCCTCGTCGGTAACGTCATGCGGCTGACCGGGATCATGCTGGTGGCCAAATGCTTCGGGCAGGCGGCGGGAGGTTGGTTCGACAACATCGCCGCTTACGTCATCTCGTTCCCGTTCGCCTTCGGGACACTCTGCCTGGTCAACAAACTGCTGAACTGGGGCAAGCGCGCGCCGTTCCCGCCGCCCCTCCCCGTCTCCCGCGCGACGGACGACGGCGACTACGACGACCACGACGACCACGACAACGAGCCGCCCGCCCCTCCCCGGCAACTGGTCGCCACCGGTTCTGCGGACGAGGACGTTACTCCCACTTATGATTATTAAACGCCTGCTCCTGCTCCAGGCCGTGCTTGCCGTCGGTCTGGGCAGCGTGTTCCTCATCCCGCAGAAGACCACGCTCGGGCCCGCTGGCATCGGCATGACCCTGCCCGACCGGGTCGGCCGCTGGACGGGCGAGAATGTACCCGTCAGCAAGGAGGAACTCGCCGGGTTGGCCGAGGACACGCGTTTTGCGCGCAAATGGTACGTCAACCCGGCCGGCGACCGCATCTTCGTTTCCATCGTGCTCAGCGGCGCGGACATGGGCAACAGCATCCACCGGCCCGAACGCTGCCTGGTCGCGCAGGGTTGGACCGTGGAGGGTTCCCACCGCGTCCAGATCCCGCGCGAGGGTCAGGGGCCGCTGGAGATCACCGCGCTGACCAACGTGCGCCAGGGGCGCGCCGACGAGAAATCGCCGCCGGTGACCGTCAAGAATCTGAATTACTACTGGTTCGTCGGCTCGCACGACGTGACGGCCTCGCACTGGACGCGCACCTTCATCGACGTCCGCGACCGCCTGCTGCACGGCGACAACCAGCGTTGGGCATACGTGACGGTGGCCTCCTACGTCACCGACAACATGCAGGCCGCCGGCCGCACCCAGGAGGAAACGACCCGGCTGGTCGAGGATTTCATCGCCGACATCGTTCCCCGCTTCCAACCCGGCGGGGCGGACGACAACAGCGCGGTCGAACGAGTGAACACCGGCAGCGTCAAGTCGGACATTTGAGCGCCCCTTCCCGCTGCTCCCCGCCGCTCCGTGTTTGATTACCTGATCGTCGGCGCGGGGTTCGCGGGCGCGGTGCTGGCGGAACGTCTGGCAAGCCAACTGGGACGCCGCTGCCTAGTCGTGGACCGCCGCGACCACATCGGGGGCAACGCGTACGATTTCCACGACCGGGCCGGCGTGCTTTTGCACAGGTACGGGCCGCATTATTTCCGCACGAACTCGGAGCGGATCCGCGACTACCTCGGACAGTTCACGGCATGGACGCCGGCCGCGTACAAGGTCCTGAGTTGGACGGACGGGCGCTACTGGCAATTTCCGATCAACCTGAACACCTTCGAGCAGTTCATCGGCCGGTCGTCGAACGGCGAAGAGATGGCTGCCACGCTGGAAAAATGGCGCGTGCCCATCGACGAGCCGCGCAACTCGGAGGAGGTGATCGTCGCGCGGGTCGGCCGGGAGCTTTACGAGAAGTTTTTTCGCAACTACACGCGCAAACAGTGGCGGCGCGACCCGAGCGAACTCGACGCGTCCGTGTGCGGGCGCATCCCGATCCGTACGGACCGCGACGACCGCTACGTGTCGGACCGTTTCCAGGAGATGCCGCGCGACGGCTACACGGCGATGTTCGAGCGGATGCTGGAGCATCCGGGGATCGAGGTACGTCTAAAGACGGACTACCGCGAGGCGCGCGCGCAGGCGGCGTACCGGCACTTGATCTATACGGGGCCGGTGGACGAATATTTCGACGCTTGCTACGGGCCGCTGCCGTACCGTTCGCTGCGGTTCGAGGCGGAGACGGTGGAACGGGAATGGTTCCAGCCGGCGGTGCAGGTCAACTACCCGAACGACCACGAGTACACGCGGATTTTGGAGGTCAAGCACATCACCGGCCAGACCCTGCCCGTGACGACGATTGTACGCGAGTACCCGCAGGACTACGGCCCCGGACGCGAGGCGTATTACCCGCTCCCCGCGCCCGACGCCCGGGCGATCTACAAGAAATACGAGACGCTGGCGGCGGCGGAGAAAAACGTCAGTTTCGTCGGCCGGATGGCGACCTACCGGTACTACAACATGGATCAGGTCGTCGGTATGGCGCTGGCGGAGTTCGAGCGACTGAAGGACGATATGCCCTGAACGCAGTCACGAAAAGCTGTGTGTATCTATAGCGCCGTTCAACGCCAATCCGCGGATTTTGAATAGACGCGACCCGAGACCGATTCTCTCCAAAAGTAGATGCAATGCCCGCCAATTTTGTCCGTCCACTGCCGCCAGTAGATAGTTTCCGATTTCGGTAACCCGGGCCACCATTTTGGTGCTCCTGGGTCTCCAGAACCAATGTCATCCTCCCATATCAGACCACTGGGCGGATCAGTTGGAATTTTTGTCTTGTACGGTTCCGACCGCTGGATTTTCTCCCAAGACTGAGGGGCGCATTGAAACGAGAACCACGTCGACAATACGTCCGCCACTGCGGACACCTCGCATTGATAGCCGCTGATATCCTTATCGGGAGCAGATCCGAACTCACTGAAGAATTCTTGCTGCATCTCGACGTTACTCCGGGGTGAGCGGTGGCATCCCGCTAACCCCGTCATGACCAGCGACAGGATGAGGGCAGTGGAAACTTTCACATACGTCCTCGGACTCAAGAAGATATCGCTACAAATTCTCCATCGATGAATTGTCCGGTCATCCGTGTCCCGTCCGCTTCAATGCGAATGTATCGGTCGGTCCTACCCGGTACGCCCTCGAAGTGCGGAAATGGCTGACTGGCCAGATATTCTTTCAAGCGTTGCTCACCGACGGCTGTTCCGATCTCTCTGATGCATTCCGACAAAGACTTGGCGATGCCACTTTCCGTCAAGCGCAGAACGTTCTCTAAACCGACGATCCCTTCCAGCGCTCTGCCCAAACCAGCCCAGCATTCGATTTGATCCGACACAGAACGGCCAAGCACCATCCCGCAAATTTGTGCATCCCCGACTAATTCATCGGATAAAATCGCATAGTGGCTCATATCAAAACAGAGTTTCGTTTCCCAATCAGTATCGACCTAATCAGCGAAAAATAACAAGGGCGGTACCCTTTCGGACGCCGCCCTGTTAAAGATCTGCTCGTATCAGCAGGGCCGCAGCCCTTACGCCTCCTGCAACACGTCCACCGGCCGCTCCTTCTTCTGGAGCGCGCGGCGCAGCTTGCTGAGCGCGATGTTCTGCAACTGTCGGATGCGCTCGCGCGTCACGCCGAATTTCTTGCCGACCTCTTCGAGCGTCTTGGGCTTGCCGCCGTCCAGGCCGAACCGCGAGAAAATGATCTTCTTCTCGCGCTCGTCGAGCACGTCCAGCAACCCGTCGACCTCGTCGCGCAGGTTCTTGTCGCGCAGCAACTCGAACGGCGTGAACGCGTCCTCGTCACCGACGATCTCGCCGAACTCGGTCGAGTCCTCGTCGCTGATCGGCGCGTCCAGGCTCGCCGGGCGGATGGACACCGTCTTGAGCTGCGAAACCTTGCCCGAGGCGATGCCGATTTCCTCGGCCAGCTCGTCGTCGGTCGGTTCGCGGCCCAGTTCCTCGCTCATTTGCAAGGAAACCCGGCGCATCTTGCTGATCTTGTCCACGAGATGGACGGGCAGGCGAATCGTCTTGCTCTGGTTGGCCAGCGCACGCTTGATCGACTGCTTGATCCACCACGCGGCGTACGTGCTCAGCTTGCCGCCCTTGGCCGGATCGAAACGCTCGACGGCCTTCATCAGGCCGATGTTGCCCTCCGAGATCAGGTCCAGTAGCGGCAGGCCCAGATTCGCGTAGTCGTGCGCGATCTTGACGACCAGCCGCAGGTTGGAGCGCACCATCAGCGAACGCGCTTCCTTGTCGCCTTTCTTGATGCGGGCCGCCAGCGTGATCTCGTCCTGCGGCGTCAGGAGCGGGATCTGTCCGATCTCGCGCAGGTAAATTTTGATTCCAGTATCGCTATCTTCGACACCCATATAATTAAAAGTGAAGGTCCTCGGTTGATTTTCGCCAGCGCACCGGCGAAGCTTGGTCTAGTCTCTATTCATTACGTGCCGGGGGTGCGCCTCGGTCTGCTTATAACGCTTCCCTTCGAGGGGCGAAAAAAGCCGGTGACGGACTCCGGTGTACCCAGAATCAGACAGCCGGCGTTGTTCGGCGTTCAATTTTTCGTCCCCTTTCAAGGTGGATACCTTGACGTAACAATCAGGGGGATCGGTTGCCGTCCGTTCAATGGACGTTTTTTGATTGAAACAAATTTCCGCGCGTGGGTCAAGCGACAAAAATAAAATTTTTGCGCACCCCGAAAACCGCCTTGGATTTCGTGAAAAATCCTTGCCTGAAACGCCGGGGTCGGGGAAACGCCCTATTTGTCGGTTTTTCGGTCGTTTTTACATCCTTTTTGCGCTAATCCGGCGTATCTTATGGCGAATCCGGTTGTCCATGTGAGAACCGCTTGTACCCTCCGTCTTTCCCGCATGGCCAGCCAACCTATCGTCCGCGACGAATCCATCGAAATCGAGCTTCTGGAAGCCACCGGGCGCGGGGACCGCGCCAGCTTCCGGCAACTCTACGAGCGCTATGCTGGCGTTCTGTTTTCCACGGCCTACCAGGTTCTGACCGACCCGGCGGAAGCCGAGGACGTGCTTCAAGACGTGTTCGTGCAGATTTGGGACAAGGCCAAGCTGTACGACCGCAGCCGCGGCAAGCCCCTCACGTGGGCATTGACGCTCACCCGTAACAAGTCCATCGACCGTTTGCGTAGCGCCCGCCGTCGTCACCGGCTCAAGGACGAGGTCGAAAAGGAAACCGCCGTCAACGAGCAGCGTGGCGCGGGGGCGGTGCATAATGATAATGACTCCGTCGAACGCGTCTGCGCGCGTGAAAAAAGCACGATCATCCGCAACGCGGTTCTCCAGCTTTCCAACGAACAGCGGCAGGCCATCGAGATGGCATTCTTCGGCGGCCTGACGCAGAATGAGATCGCGCAGGAACTCGACGAGCCCCTCGGCACGGTCAAGGCGCGCATCCGCCGGGGGATGATCCGGCTCAAGGATCTGATCGAGCCCCGGCTTTGACAGGGTTGCTACGCCGAAGGCGCGTCCAAACCAAGGTAGGGATGGCTCTCCGAGCCGTTCCCTGGATTTGTCCGGATGACCGGTCGCTGTGGTCGAGCCCGACCAGAAGAAAATAGGGAACGGATCGGAGAGCCATCCCTGTCTTGGAGACGACCGCCGCAGAAGCGGCGAGACGGCGTCTACCGCCCGATCACCTTCACGTCGATATACACCCCTTCTCCCTCGCGGTAGACGGTCACGTGGATGAGCGGCGTGCCGTCCACGATGGCACGGTAGGCCCGGCGGTCGGTGTGGCCGCGTTCGAGCATTTGTTCGAGGCGTTCACGGTGCCCGGCGGTATCAAAATAACGGTCGGCCTCGTCCTCGTCGTCCGCCTTGTGGAACTTGTAAAAATTCGCCCGGTCCTGGCGGATGATCTCGGCGGGCGAGGTCAGCCGCACGCCGTCGCTGGCGAAGTGGTCGTGCTCGCTCAGCCGGGCGATGTACTCGTTGATGACGCGTCCCTGGGCGCGCAGGACGGACGCGGTGCCGACAAAAGCCAGCAGGGCGAACAGGCAGGTTTTCATTTTGGTCATGTAAAGGGAAACGGGACAAATCGTGAAGTTTGCGGCCTTTGACAAAGAATGATGTAAATTTTTCCTCCGCCGCCGACGCCCGATGATCCCCGTACCCATCCGCTACCCCGCCGAACTGCCCGTCAGCGCGCGCCGGGAGGAAATCCTCGCCGCCCTGCGCGCGCACCCGGTCGTGGTCGTCGCGGGCGAGACCGGTTCCGGGAAGACGACGCAGCTTCCCAAGCTCTGCCTCGAAGCCGCCGGCTCCGACGCGCCCGGCCGACGCCCGCGCCTGATCGGCTGCACGCAGCCGCGCCGTGTCGCCGCCCTGAGCGTGTCGCGCCGCGTCGCGGAGGAACTCGGCGTCCCGTGGGGCCGCGAGGTCGGCTGCAAGATTCGTTTCGACGATCAGACCGGCCGCGACACCCGCGTGAAATTCATGACCGACGGCATCCTGCTGGCGGAAATCCAGAGCGACCCGCTGCTGCGCGCCTACGAGACCATCATCCTCGACGAGGCACACGAGCGTTCGCTCAACATCGACTTCCTGCTCGGCCACCTGAATGGGCTCCTCCAACGCCGTCCACCCGGCGACCTGCGGCTGGTCATCACGTCGGCGACGATTGACACGGCGGCGTTTTCGGCGGCGTTCGGCGGCGCGCCGGTGGTGGAGGTTTCCGGGCGGCTGTACCCGGTGGAGGTCCGCTACCAGCCCGTGGGCGGTTCGGTGGAGGAGGAACTCGAAGACGAGACGTTCGTGGAGGCCGCCGTCCGCGCGACGGAGGACGCGCTCCTCGAAACCGACGCGGGCGACGTGCTCGTTTTCATGCCCACGGAACGCGACATCCGCGAGACGCGCGACCTCCTCGAAAGCCGCCTCGGACGCGGCACGGAGGTCATTGGTCTTTACGGGCGGATGGCCGCCGCCGAGCAGACGCGCGTTTTCTCCCCCGGCCCGGCCCGGCGGGTGATCGTCGCCACGAACATCGCCGAAACCTCGCTGACGATCCCGCGCATCCGCTACGTCATCGACACGGGCCTCGCGCGGATCAGCCGTTACAACCCGCGTACGCGCACCAAGCGTCTGCCCGTCGAACCCGTCAGCCAGAGCAGCGCCAACCAACGCGCGGGCCGCGCGGGCCGCGTGCAGGACGGCATTTGCATCCGGCTTTACGACGAGGAGGATTTCGACAAGCGTCCGCGCTTCACCCAACCGGAAATCCAGCGCGCGAACCTCGCGGAGGTCATCCTGCGAATGAAGGCGTTTGGCCTGGGCGAGATCGAGACGTTTCCCTTCCTCGAACCGCCGCTGGCCGCTTCGATCCGCGCCGGCTACGCGCTGTTGCACGAACTCGGCGCGCTCGACGACGCCCACGCGCTGACCCCGCTCGGACGCGAACTGGCTCGCTTGCCGCTCGACCCGACGCTCGGGCGGATGCTGCTCCAGGCGCGCGAGGAACGGGCGTTGCCCGACGTACTCGTCATCGCCGCCGGCCTGAGCGTGCCCGACCCGCGCGAACGCCCCGAGGACAACAAAGAGGCGGCCGCCACGGCCCACCGCGCGTTCGCGGACAGCGCGTCCGATTTCCTGTCGCTGCTGCACATCTGGCGCGCGATCCCCGAAAACCCGAGCCGCAACTCCCTGCGCCGTTTCGCCAAGGCAAATTTCCTTTCGCAGACCCGCCTGCGCGAATGGCGCGACATCCACGGGCAACTCGCCGACGCGATGCGCGAACGCGGCGAGCGCCACGAGCACGCGCCCGCCGCCGCGCTGACGACGGATTTCTCCGATCCTGTGGCCTACGCGCGGGTCCACCGTTCGATCCTCGCTGGCCTGCTCTCGCAGATCGCCCAGCGCAAGGAACGCAACAATTACACCGCCACCGGCAATCGCCTCGTGACGCTGTTTCCCGGTTCCGGCCTGTACGCCCGCCAGGAAAAACGCCGCAAGGGCGAACCACCCCCGGGCAACCCGACCGCCGCCGTTCCCGAAAAGACCAGCCAGCCGCCGTGGATCGTCGCGGGTGAGATCGTGCAGACCTCGCAACTCTTCGCGCGCACGGTCGCGCATATCGACCCCGCGTGGGTCGCCGAACTCGGCGCGCACCTGTGCCGTTTCAGCTACACCGACCCGCATTGGAACGAAAAATCCGGCCGCGTGCTCGCGTGGGAACGCGTGCTCCTGTCCGGCCTGGAGGTCGTGCGCCGCCGCGTGGACTACGGCCGGATCGACGCTACGAAGGCCACCGAGTTGTTCATCCGTGGCGCGCTCGTCGGGGGTGAGGCGCACGTCGAACACCGCTTCTTCAAGCACAACGCCGCCCTGCGCGAACGCATCGAGGCCGTGCTGACCCGCGTGCGCGACCGGCGCGTGGACAATCTCGACGAGACGTTTTACCGTTTCTATGCCACGCGCATCGAGGGCGTTTCCTCCCTTCACGACCTCAATAAACTCGTGCGCGCTCGCATCACGCGCGAACCGGATTTCCTTTGCGCCTCCGAGGACGACCTCTTGCCCGCCGGCGACGCCGACGGCTTCGACCGCGCGCAGTTCCCCGAACAGGTCGCGCTCAACAACACCGCCCTGCCCTTGCAATATTTCTACGCGCCCGGCGAGGAACGCGACGGCGTGACGGTGCGTGTCCCCCTGCCCGCCGTCGATACGCTCACCGCCGGGCAAGTGCAATGGATGGTCCCCGGCCTGCGCGCCGAACAGGCCGACACCCTCCTGCGCGCGTTGCCCAAGGCCGCCCGCCGCGCGCTGCAACCTCTGGAACCGAAGGTGCGCGAGGTCGCACAACAGTTCGAGCCGGGCCGGGCGGATTTCCTCACGGCGCTGGCGGCGTTCCTTTCCAAACGCTACGGCGTGGACGTGCAGCCTTCCGACTGGCCGCCGGACAGCCTGCCGGCCCATCTGCGACCGCGCGTCGAGGTCGTGGACCGTGACAATAAACCCCTCGCCGCCGGACGCGACCTGCCCGCCCTCCAAAACACTCTCGCAAAAGCCGACCTGCGTTCCGACGCTTGGGAACGCGCCGCGCGGCGTTGGGAAAAGCCCGCCGCCGGGACGTGGAGCATCGGCGACCTGCCGGAGTCGGTCGTGGTCGAGGAAATGGGCGGCGTGCCGCTGCTGGCTTTCCCGGGGTTGGCCGTGCGTGGGAGCGAGGTGGACGTGCGGTTGTTTCGCCGGCGCGAGGAGGCCGAAACGTCCTCCCGCGCCGGGGTGCGCCGCTTGGCGGAGACCGCCCTCGCGCGCGACCTCGCCTGGGTCCGCAAGGAACTCGGCACCCTCCTCGCCAGAGCCGTGCCGGGCGGCAGCGCCAAAGCGCCCGCCGCCGATTTTCGCGCGGCGCTCGGCGCGTGGAACGTCCAGGCCAAGCCCGCCGCGAACAAAGGGACCACCACCACCGCCGCGCGCTCGCCGCTGGAAATCCTCCAAGAATCCGCTTACGGGCACGTCGTCGGCGCGGCTTTGGGGTTGGACCCGGTTTTCCCACTGACGGCCGCGCGTTTCCAGGCGATGACCGAACAGGCCCAGCGCGACCTGCCGCTGCTCGCCCGCCGCACCGGCGAGGCCGGCGGCAAGGTTCTCGCCGCGCGCCAGGCGATCCTCGCCTCGACGAAGCGTTATCCCGGTCTGGAAGCGGACGTGGAACGGCTGGCGGGCAACGATTTCCCCGCGCGCACCCCGCCCGCGCAACTCGCTCACCTGCCACGTTACCTGCGCGCCGTCGCCGTCCGCGCCGAACGCGCCGCGCTCCAACCCGCCAAGGACAGTGAGAAGGCCCGCGCGCTCGCGCCGTTCGCGGATTGGGAGGCGACCGTGCCGCCCGCGCAGAGGGAGGCGTTCCGCTGGCTGCTGGAGGAATTCCGCGTGTCGGTCTTCGCGCAGGAACTCGGCACGGCGCAGCCCGTCTCCGCCCAACGCCTGCGCCAGATCGGCGACCTGTAATGGACCGGAGCCCACGGCGAATTCCTGGCGAGATCGGGCTTCACAACGCAACCGCGAGGTGTTACAACACTTTTT
>CALMVM010000341.1:0-1251 GCA_937873255.1 uncultured Verrucomicrobiota bacterium
CGGTCTCGGAGACCAACTCCTGGCTCGGCTCCAATCCGATCCTTCGTGGGCGGCGCTGGAGCGTTCGCCGATTTCCTCCGCCCTGCCGCGCGTGGTCGAGGTTCTGCGGCGCGAATACGCGTCGGCCACGCGCACGCCGCTCGGGATGCGGGTGGCGTTCGTCGGGATGGCGGGGGCGGGCAGCACGTCGATGTTGTGCAAGCACCTGGCGCGTTGCGTGTTCAACCTGGGCAAGCCGGCGGCGGTCTTCCGGCTGGAAACAGGTCGGCCCAGCGCGGTCGATGACCTGGCGTCGATCTGCGAATTGTGGGGCGTGCCGCTGCTGCGTTCCGCGCAGGAAATGCCGGCCGTCGGCGCGGGCACGCACCTCTATGTGGACGTGCCCGGGCTGACCGAAGCGCCTGACCAGGGCGAAGAGGCAAAAATTGCCGAGCACCTGGAAAAACTCTCCATCCCGAGCCGGGTTTTCGTGCTGAACGCGGCCTACGAGGTGGCGCTGCTTAAAGGCCTTTGCCGACGCGCGTCGCTGCTCGGCTGCAAACATTTGGCGTTTTCGCATCTCGACGAACTCGTGCATTGGGGAAAGATGTGGGAGTTCCTCTTGCACAAGGACTTATCGACGGATTTTTATTCGTTGGGCGCGGGCGTGCCGGGTGATTTCAGCGAGGATGTGCTCGACCTGACGCTCGGGAAAACGTTCGTCTGAACGAGGTTGGCAAGGGGTTTGCTATAAGGCTGCCGTGAACCAAAAACCCGTGGGGGTTGGCGGTTCCGCAAGCAGCCCATGAAACAATCCTTCATCCTCGGCGGTCTCCTCGGTTTCGCGCTGTGCTTCCTCAGCGCGCTCACGGCTGGCAGCGACGCGGACACCGCGTTGCTCGAAGCCGTCGTCTGCGGACTGGTCGCGGCCACGCTCTTCCGCTGGCTGCACCACGTGATGGACAAGCAGTTGAGCGCCACCGAGCGCGAGCGCGAGGCCGCCACCGAGGCCGCCTCCGCTGCCGCGACTTCCCCGGCGACGGGTCAACAACCGGCCGCCGCCGCCTGAATGCTCCTTTCCCCCGTCAAGCCCTCGCCGCTTTTCACGTCATGGCTACCCTGACCCAACCCCTTCCCGCCAATGCCGCCGCGTGGCGCGCCTACCAGTCACCGACGCTGACGGCCGACGATCCCGCCGACGCCGAGCGCGACCTGATCGAACGCCACCTGCCGCTGGTCAAGACCGTCGTCGGCCGGATGCGCGTGTACCTG
>CALMVM010000341.1:1261-4711 GCA_937873255.1 uncultured Verrucomicrobiota bacterium
GATCTGCAAGGCGTCGGGCTCGTCGGATTGATGACCGCCGTGCGCCGGTACAACCCGCAGCAGGGTCAGGCGTTCCACGGCTACGCGATGATGTGCATCCGGGGCGCGATCCTCGACGAACTCCGCCGCATGGATTGGATGCCGCGTGCCCTGCGCGGCAAGGCCAAGCAACTCAAGGAAACGATCTCCCGGCTCGAAGGCGAGCACGGACGCGCCGTCACCGAACAGGAAACCGCCGACGCGCTCGGCCTGGGCGTGGACGATTACCGCACGCTGCTCGACGAGGTGCGCCCGATTTCCTTCGTGCCGCTCGACGGCGACGCCGACGACAGCGGCGAATCCGGCTTCCTGCACGAGACCATCGCCGACGAGGACCAACCCCTCCCTGGGGAAGCCCTCGAACGCCGCGAACTGCTCGCCACCGTCGCCGGCCACATCCAGCGCCTGCCCGACATGCAGCGCAAGGTGCTCGCGCTGTATTACCACGAGGAAATGCGGCTTTCCGAAATCGCCGCCGTGTTCGACGTGACGGAATCGCGCATTTCGCAAATCCACACGCAGGCGGTGTTGTCCCTGCGCGCGTACGTCCAGCGCGCGATGCGGTCCTGACCTTTTCCCTCCCCTCGTCACATGCTGCTTCTCGTTGGTTTCGTCATCGTGCTTGCCGCCACGCTCGGCGGCTTCATGGTCGCCGGCGGCAAGCCGCTCGTGCTGCTGCACGTCTCGGAGTTCATCACCATCGGGGGGATTTGCCTGGGCGTGGTTGTGGTGTCCAGCCCGGCGAAACTGCTCAAGGGCACGATTGCCAAGATCATGGGCGCGATCCAGGGCAAATCGGGCAAGCCGGACGACTATCTCGAATTGCTCAAGATGCTTTACGAGACGTTCAACGTCGGCCGGCGCGGCGGTCTCATTGCGCTGGAAGAACACGTGCTCGAACCGGAAAAAAGCACGATTTTCAGCAAGTATCCCTCTTTCCTCGCCAACCACGGGCGGGTGTCGTTTTTGTGCGAGGGGCTCAAGCCGCTCATCGACGGACGCGTCAAGCCCGACCAGGTCGAGGATCTGATGCACATGGAGATCGCCTCCAAGGAGGAAGAAGGCGACGGGCCGATCCACGTGTTGCAACTCATCGGCGATTCGCTGCCGGGCATCGGCATCGTCGCGGCGGTGTTGGGCATCATCAACACGATGTCCGCCATCGCCGATGGCCCGGAGGCGGTGGGCGAACACGTCTCGGCCGCGCTGACCGGGACATTTTTGGGTATTCTCGGGGCGTACGGATTCATCAACCCGCTGACGAGTCGGATCAAGATCAACAACGCCAAAGACATGCAGTATTACGTAAGCATGCTCAAGGGCGTCGGCGCGTTTGCGAAGGGGATGGCCCCGCTGATGGCCGTGGAGATTTCCCGCCGCTGCCTCGACCACGAGGTGCAGCCGAAGGCGGACGACCTCGAAGCGCAACTCAAGGCGATCCCCGCCACGCCAGGAAAGTAACGCCATGGCCAAAAAAGGAGAGGCCCATCACGGCGGTGCGTGGAAGGTGGCATACGCCGATTTCGTCACGGCGATGATGGCGCTTTTCATGGTGCTGTGGATCACCGCGCAGGACCCGAAGGTGCTCAAGGCAACTGCGGATTATTTCCGCAATCCGCACAAGCCGATCTACACGGGACCGGCCGGCTTGATGCCGCTCAACCAGAGCACGATCAACCCCGCCGCCAAGGACAAGACGCGCACCGAGGCGTTCCCCAACGCGACGCTGCTCCAGCGCATCGCGCGCGATTTCTACAAGTCGCTCGCGCTCGACGAGGCCACCAAGGAGTTACCCGTGGATGTCGTGGTGACCCCCGACGGCATGAAGGTCAACATCTTCAACCGCGCGAAGCGGCCGGTGTTCGTACGTGACACGGCACAGTTGACGGAGTGGGGGCAGGTCGTGTTGCAAAACCTCTCGTGGCTCATCGACCGGCATCGGTTCAAGGTCATCATCGAGGGACACACGCCGACGGGGTTCGTGCCGCCGAAGGCGGACTACGGCGCGTGGGAGTTGACGGCCGACCGCGCCAACACCGCCCGGCGCGCGCTGGAGAAATACGCCGTTTCGCCCGACCAGATCAAGCGCGTGGTCGGCTGCGGCGACACCCAACCCATGCCCGGGGTAGCCTCGGCGGACGAAACCAACGCGCGCGTGACGCTGTCGCTGTCGCTGCAAACCTCCGGCCGCCGGGAACTAGCCGCCAACAACACCCCGGCCGAGCCTCCGCCGGCGACCGGCGCGACGGAGTAACACGGTCATGGAAAGCTTCCTCGCCGGCCGCGCGACCGTGGCAAAAATGCCGTCCACCGGAGACAGGACGGTGCCGTCCGGCGATGGATTCTCGCCGATGTTCGAGAAAAGGCAGGAGCCGGTCGCGGTCGCGCCAGCGGCGGTGCCGGCGGCGAGTGCGATCCCCGCAAAAACCATTTCGCCTGCACCGGAGCCGACCGCGCATGCTCACAATGTCAGCGTGGAAGTCGTCCGGGTGGACGGCGCGGTGCAAGGGATCGTCGTGACCTGCAAGTGCGGCGAACGCATCGAGCTGGACTGCATTTACTAAACTCCGGCGGAAGTCGGAATGGGTCCACAGATTACGCAGATTTCCACAGATTGGAGCGGAAGAAGAGAGAGGTTCTCTCCTTCCCCCTTTTTTGGAAATCTGTGGAAATCTGCGTAATCTGTGGACCCTTCTTCACCGGCCGGGAGCTTCCAGTCCGCCACCCGGCAGGGTTTGCCGCCACAGTTCCGCGACGTGCTGCGCCTGGCGTTCGACCTCGGCGTCGGTCGTCGGGCGGAAGGAAAACGGCCGGCGCTCGCCCGGCGTGCCAGTGCTTTGCACGCTGCCCGCGAAGTTCGCCCCGCCGTCGCTCTGGCCGGTCTTGCGCACTTCGGCCTGGCCGGCGAGCGCGTCGGATTCCCAGAGCTGCAAGGTCGCTTCGTCCTTGTGAAAATTGACCAACCGCTGGAACCGCCACGCCTTGCCTTCGGGGAGATGAGGCCGGACATGGGTTTCGAGCACGGTCAGAAAGGCGATCAGGCTCGTGCTCATTGGGGAAACAGGAAATTAGTGCTCAAGAAAACGCTCGGTGCGCCGATACCTATAGGACCGGCGCGCCCGCGCGCGCAAGCCATGCGATGAACCCTTTCCCACGCCGCCCGCTTTTCCTGACGGTTTTCGCCGCCTTGGCCCTGTGTCCCGCGTTCGCGTCGGCCGGCCCGGACGACACGCCGCGCCCGCGCCGCGTCGCCAAGGTTCGCACGTTGCGCTCCGCCCCGCCCGCCGTGACCGAACAGCAGACGACCACGACGACGACCACTCGGACGCATGAGGAGATCATCCAGCCGTTGCGCCAGCGCGAGGAATCGGTGAACTACCGTTTCGCGTACCGCGCGCTGACGAGCGCTGT
>CALMVM010000342.1 GCA_937873255.1 uncultured Verrucomicrobiota bacterium
CGGCGGCAGTACACTGGTCGTCGTGCCGACGCTCGACCTGTTGCACCAATGGTACGCCGGCCTGCGCGCGGCGTTCCCCGGCGAGGAAGTCGGCCTGCTGGGCGGCGGTTCGCGCGACCATGACGCGCCGCTGCTCGTGTCCACCTACGTCTCGGCGGCGACGGAGGCGGAGCGATTGGGAAACCGTTTCGCGCTGCTGGTCTTCGACGAGGTTCACCACCTGCCGGCGGCGTTCACGCGGGTCATCGCGCAATACTCCATCGCCCCGTACCGCCTCGGCCTGACCGCCACGCCCGAACGCAACGACGGCCGCGACCGCGATCTCCTCACGCTCGTCGGCCCGACCGTCTACCATCGCACGCCCGAGGAATTGGCCGGCGGCGCGCTCGCGCCCTTCGACGAAATTCATTTGCGGGTCACCCTCACTGCTGACGAGCAGTCCCGCTACGCCGCCGCCATCGCCCGGCGCAACTCCTTCCTGGAATCCCGCCGCATCGGCCTCGGCTCGCTGCAAGGCTGGCGCAACTTCGTGCGCGCCAGCGCCGGTTCGCCGGAGGGCCGCGCGGCGATGATCGCTCACCGCGAGGCGCGGCGGATCGCGTTCCACTCGGAGGAAAAATTCCGCGTGCTCGACGATCTCCTCATAAAACAAGCCGGCCGGCGCACGCTCATTTTCACCGACGACACCACGATGGTCTACCGCGTCGCCGAGGAATATTTATTGCCCGCCATCACGCACCAGACCCCGGTCAAGGAACGTCACGCGACGCTGGCCCATTTCCGGGCGGGCCGGTATCCGGTGATCGTCAGTTCTCGCGTGCTCAACGAAGGCGTAGACGTGCCGGAGGCGGCGGTCGCCATCGTCCTCTCCGGCACCGGCGCGAAACGCGAATACATCCAGCGCCTCGGGCGGATTTTGCGTCCGTTGGAGGGCAAGCGCGCGGTCCTCTACGAGATCGTCGCCGGGGGCACCGGCGAGGAAAACGTCTCGCACCGAAGGCGTTCGTGACGCACGATCCCGCCAGCCGATGAAGCACAGCGAATTCATCATCCATCGCTTGTTCCTGTATCAGGGAACGGAATACATCTGCACCGACATCGGCACGCGGACGATCATCGCGGTTTCATTCAAAGACGTGCGCGAGGACTGGTGGTTGTACAGCACGCCATATCCAGGTGCGATGACGGAATCGGTTTTCGACGAAAACCGTCTGCCCGCGTGCCAACCCATCGAAAGACCCGGGAGTCCCCCGCCTGCGCGAACGCCGGAGAAACCGCCTGTGCAAGCAAGCACACCCTCTCCCGGGCCGGCACCCACCGCCCACGCAACGCCCGCGCTGCCTCCGCTGCGTCTCCTCGTGCTGGCGACGGCCTTTTGCGTGCTCGGGATCGGTTCACTCGTCTACTGCGCCTCTTCGTCCTTGCACACGCGCGCTTTTTTCGCACGCGCGACCCGCGCCATCGCCACGGTCACGTCCGTCGAGGACTCGACCGACACGAAAGGCCACCACCGCTACACGCCCACTCTGGTATTCACGGACGCGGCGGGCAAAACCCGGACCCACACTTCCAGCCTGACCGAGGATGCCCCCCGGCGGGTCGGCGAGGAGGTGCCTGTTCTCTACGATCCACAAAACCCCGTCGAGGCGAGGATCGAAGATTTCTGGAATACGTGGGGCACGCCGCTGACTTCCGGGCTGGCCGGTTTGCTGATGCTCGGTGCCGGCACGTCCGTCGGAAAACATTTCTCGAAGGTATTGCGTCAAACGGACGGCAACGCTCGGTGAATCGACCCGAAGCGGATGCGCGCGACCGCGCTTTCCTGTACGTTGCGGCGGTGCTTCCCTCCGACCTGCTCATCCTGCGCCGACGCCACGGCGCGCTCACGCCGCACCGGCTCGCGCTCGACGCCGACAGCCGCGCGCTGGCGGGAGAATTGATCGCGCTTTTCGCGGAAGCGGTCGGACAGAGGAAAAATCAACTCGACGGCGTGCTGGCGGCGTTCGAGGGCGAGGATACGGCGTTCAAGGTCAAACGTGGGTTGGCCCATTTGCTCGCCAACGATTTCTGCACGTTCGAGACCGTCTCGCCGCTCGACCCGGCGGAATTGCGCGCCCGCGTTTTCGCCCTCGGCGCGGAGAGCACGCCCTCGCGCGCCCGCCGCGACGCCGTCCTCGCCCACGCCGCTGACACGCTCGCGCTCGAACGCGGCCGGCTCATCACCCGCGACGAACTCGCCGCCGGACTCTTCGCCGATCTGCCGTCGCGCCAGGTGCTCACAGCGTTCGACCCGCCGACACCCGACGCGCTGCTGCACCGCTACAATCTCGCGCAGGCGCAGGGTGTCTTTTATCGCGCGCACGAACTGACCATCACCGCCCACCGCAACACGCCCGCGCGTTACAAACAACTCTTCCGCTACATGAAATTGTTCGGCCTGATGACCCTCATCGAGGGCGACGCCGACCATGGG
>CALMVM010000343.1 GCA_937873255.1 uncultured Verrucomicrobiota bacterium
GGCAGCCATCGCCAGCGAGAAGGCCACGGTGTAAAACTCGTCCGGGGTGTAGCCCCCTTTCTTGTAGATCTCGGCCGCCTTCGGGAACTTGGTGTTGATCGTGTCGTTGATGCTGCCGCCGGACATGACGGTCGTGGGGATGGTGGTATCCTTGTCCGTCTCGTCCATGGCGGCCTTGGCGGCGGGGTCGCCGACGACGGTATCGACAAATTTACTCATCTTGTCCAAGGCGGCGCTGTCCAGGGCAACGATCTTGACCTGGGCCTGGGCAGCGGTGGGAGCAGCGGCGAACGCCAGCAGCGCGCAGCCCACAGCGAGGGCGGAGGCGAGACGGGTGGAGAGGAAACGTGGGAGTTTCATTTGGGCAGTTGATTGATGCATTTTCTGTCCACTACGGAACGGACGGCCCGCGTGGCCTTGCAAAAATTCTTTCGAACCTTTGTCGGATCGCTGCGACCGGCCGGTCGGCACTGCCCGCCGGGGCTGCTGTGAATCGCTCCACCCTTCACAGCGCGGAGGGGTTTGCCCGCCAGTGGCCGCCGGGGCGTTCCTCGTACCGCGCGGGTTTGCGCTTTTAGTCTTGGCGTTTCCCGCCGGTTCGCGTTTAGGGTGTACGACTTTTTCCCTTTTCTCGCCGTGCCCAAGAATCCCGACCTCAAGAAAATCCTCCTGCTTGGCAGCGGCCCCATCGTCATCGGTCAGGGCTGCGAGTTCGACTATTCCGGCGTCCAGGCTTGCAAGGCGCTCGCAGAGGAAGGCTATACCGTCGTCCTGCTCAACTCGAATCCGGCCACGATCATGACCGACCCGGAGTTCGCGGCGCGCACGTATATCGAGCCGATCACCGTCGAGATCATCGAAAAAATCCTCATCGCCGAGAAACCCGACGCCATCCTGCCCACCCTCGGCGGCCAGACGGCGCTCAACGCCGCGATGGATCTCCACCACCAGGGCATCCTGACCAAACACGGCGTCAAGCTCATCGGGGCCAACGCCGACGCCATCGAAAAAGGCGAGAACCGCCAGAAGTTCAAGGACGCGATGCTCAAGATCGGCCTCGACTGCGCGCGCTCGGGCGTCGCGCACACGATGGAAGAGGCGCGCAAGGTCGCCCACGACATGGGCACCTTTCCGTTGATTATCCGCCCAGCGTTCACGCTCGGCGGACAGGGCGGCGGGATCGCCTACAACCGGGAGGAATTCGACAGCATCGTCACGCGCGGGCTCGACCTCTCGCCGGTCACGGAAGTGCTCATCGAGGAGTCGCTGCTGGGCTGGAAGGAATTCGAGATGGAAGTCATGCGCGACCGCGCGGACAACTGCGTGCTCGTCTGTTCCATCGAAAATCTCGACCCCATGGGCGTGCACACGGGCGACTCGATCACGGTCGCGCCCACGCAGACGCTCAGCGACCGGGAATTCCAGATCATGCGTGACGCGAGTTTCGCGGTCATCCGCGAGATCGGCGTGGAGACGGGCGGATCGAACATCCAGTTCGCCGTCCACCCGCGGAACGGACGCATGATCGTCATCGAGATGAACCCGCGCGTGTCGCGTTCGTCGGCGCTGGCATCGAAAGCCACCGGGTTCCCCATCGCCAAGATCGCCGCCAAGCTGGCCGTCGGCTACACGCTCGACGAGTTGAAGAACGACATCACCCGCGAGACGCCCGCAAGCTTCGAGCCGACCATCGATTACTGCGTGGTCAAGGTGCCGCGCTTCACGTTCGAGAAATTCCCGCAGGCCGACCCGGTGTTGACCACGCAGATGAAAAGTGTTGGCGAGGCGATGAGCATCGGGCGCACGTTCAAGGAGGCGTTGCAGAAGGCTCTCCGCTCGCTGGAAACGGGTCGCTTCGGACTCGGCGGCGACGGCAAGGATCACTACCCCACCCTGCCCGATGGTAGTTGGGATAAGGAAACGATCACCAGCCACCTGACCGTCCCCGGCGCGGAACGTATCTTCTGGCTGCGTTACGCGATGCTGGCCGGTTTCAGCGTGGAAGAGATTTTTTCGCTGACGAACATCGACCCGTGGTTCCTGCGCCAGATCGAGCAGATCGTGGCGATGGAAAAACTCATCCCCACGCAGACCAGCGACGTGCTGCTCGCCGGCATCCCGGAAGCCGAACGCACCGACGAGCGCCGAACCGCCGTCCTGAGCGCGGCCATGCGCAAGTGGAAGAAAGCCGGTTTCTCCGACCGCCAGCTCGGCCACCTCTTCGGCATCCCGGAGGAACATCTCCGCGCCGGCCGTATCAAGTACGGCGTGCTGCCCACCTATCGGCTCGTGGATACCTGCGCGGCGGAGTTCGAGGCGTACACGCCTTATTATTATTCCACTTACGGCGACGAGGACGAAACGCGCGGCAGCGATAAAAAGAAGATCATGATCCTTGGCGGCGGCCCCAACCGCATCGGCCAGGGCATCGAGTTCGACTACTGTTGCGTCCACGCCGCCTTCGCGCTGAAGGAAGAGGGTTTCGAGACCATCATGGTCAACTCGAACCCCGAGACCGTTTCCACCGACTACGACACCAGCGACAAACTCTACTTCGAGCCGCTCACGCTCGAAGACGTCCTCAACATCTACGAGCGTGAGCAATGCTGGGGCGTCATCGTGCAGTTCGGCGGCCAGACTCCGCTCAACCTCGCCGCCGCGTTGCAGAAAAACGGCGTCAACGTTATCGGCACCTCGCCCGCTTCCATCGAGCAGGCCGAAGATCGGAAGCACTTCGCCGCGATGTTGGACAAACTCGGCCTCAAGCAGACGCCCAACGGCACCGCCGTCAACGCCGACGAGGCCGCCGCCGTCGCCGCGCGGATCGGCTACCCGGTGTTGTTGCGACCCTCGTTTGTATTGGGCGGGCGCGCGATGGAAATCGTCTACGAGGAGGCCGACCTCCTGCGCTACATGCGCAGCGCCATCGCCGTCAGCCCGGAGCGGCCGATCCTCGTGGACCGTTTCCTCGAAGACGCGACGGAGGTGGACGTGGACTGCCTCTCCGACGGCGAGACCATCGTGCTCGGCGCGATCATGGAACACATCGAACAGGCCGGCATCCACTCGGGCGACAGCGCGTGCGTGATCCCTCCTTTCTCCCTGTCCGAAGCGGTCAAGGCCGCCATCACCGACGCCACCAAAGCGCTCGCGCGCGAACTGAAGGTCAGCGGGTTGATGAACGTGCAGTTCGCCGTCAAGGACGAGACCGTCTACGTCTTGGAGGTCAACCCGCGCGCCTCGCGCACCACGCCGTTCGTCTCCAAGGCCATCGGCGTGCCGCTCGCCAAACTGGCGGCGAAGGTCATGGCCGGGCGCAAGCTCGCCGACCTCGGGTTTACCACCGAAGTCCACCCCACGCATTTCTCGGTGAAGGAAGCCGTGTTCCCCTTCAACCGTTTCCCCGGCGTGGACATCACGCTCGGGCCGGAGATGAAATCGACCGGCGAAGTCATGGGAATCGACCCGGATTTGGGTATCGCCTACGCCAAGAGCCAGACCGCCGCCGGTTCGCCGCTCCCGCGCGGGGGCAACCTGTTCATCAGCGTCAAGGACAGCGACAAGCCGCAGGCCGTCGAACTGGCGAAACAATACGTCGCGCTCGGCTTCCAGCTCTACGCGACGAGCGGCACCCACACGGCTCTTTCCGCCGCCGGTGTGTCCGTGAAGAAACTCTTCAAGCTCGCCGAGGGCCGCCCGAACGTGCTGGACATGATCAAGAACGAGGAAATCGCCTTCATCATCAACACGCCCAGCGGCAAGACCCCGCGCCAGGACGAGGTCAAAATCCGCGGGGCCGCCGTGACCTATCGCATCCCGATCATGACGACGCTCAGCGCCGCCGCCGCCAGCGCCAACGGCATCCGCTCGCTCCAGGCC
>CALMVM010000344.1:0-1916 GCA_937873255.1 uncultured Verrucomicrobiota bacterium
GCGTTGGCGAGTTCGACGGAGTGGAGGCCCTCGGCGGCCGGGGCGAGCAGGGGCGCGCCGAGCAGGCGCAGGGCGTCGGCCTTGTGCACGGCCACCGGCTTTTCCGCGAGCACGTGCAGGCCGGCCGCCAGGGCCGCCACGCCCAGGGGCACGTGCGAGAAGTGCGGGGTGGCAATGAGCACCGCGTCCACCCGGCCGCTGGCAAAAAGATCGTCCGCCCGCTCGAAGCGCAACTCCGGGGCGAAGCCCGCCAGCCGCCCCGCGTCCGCGTCGCACACCGCCGCCAACTCACATCGCCCGATCTGGCCATCGAGAACCTGGCGGGCGTGGTCTCCGCCCATCCCTCCGACGCCGATGACGCCGAGCCGTACCTTTTGTGTCATCTCGCTCTCAGAAAGCGTGTGAGAAGCGGGTTTTCTGGTAGATTACCGGATGGCGACACGAGTTGCTTACCCGAGTGATCTGACCGATAAGCAGTGGGCGGAAGTTGCGCCGCTGATCCCGGCGGCGGAGCCTGGCGGGCGAGACCGGGAGGTGAATATGCGCGAGGTGCTCAACGGCATCCTCTACCTGGTACGCGGCGGCGTGAGCTGGCGCATGCTGCCCCACGACCTGCCGCCCTGGGCACAGTTCACTACTACTACCGGCGCTTTCGGCTGGATGGCACTTGGATCAAAATCCATGACATCATTCGCCGCAGAGTCAGAAAGAAAGCGGGGCGCAAGGTCAACCCTTCGGCAGGGATCATGGACAGCCAGTCGGTCAAGACGACGAAAAAGGGGGGCCTTGCCGCGGCTACGATGCGGGCAAGCACGTGAGCGGGCGCAAGCGTCACATCCTCGTGGACACGATGGGTTTGCTGCTTATGGTGATCGTCCACGCCGCCAACGTCAGCGAGCAAGCCGGGGCCAGACAGATCATGGAGAAAGTGGCGGTCGCCAAAGCCGCGGGCCGCTCGTTCTTCGGACGCCTGCGGCTCTTGTGGGTGGACGCGGGCTACCAGGCGGGCAAGGATTTCTGCGCGTGGGTGGAAACTCTGCTCGGCTGGCGGGTGGAAGTCGTCAAGCGGCCCGAGATCAACGCACAGAAAAAGCAGGGTTTTATCCTGCTGCCACGCCGCTGGGTGGTCGAGCGTACCTTTGCCTGGCTGCACAACTATCGGCGGCTGAGCAAGGACTACGAGTATCTACCTCAAAGCAGTGAGACGATGGTCTACCTCGCTATGACCAATCTCATGCTCCACCGCCTCAAACCCGGATGAAAACTGCTTCTCACACGCTTTCTAACCACAAACGCAGTGATCCGTTTCCTCAATACTGGATCATTTTCTCCAGCGTCGGATCGGGGGTCGCTCCGAGGGAGGTGGCGATGCGGTAATGTTCCTGGGCCCGGTCCTTCGAGGGCGGCTGCGTCGTGGCGTAGATGACCGCGATATTGAAGTGCGCATCGGCGTAATTCGGGTTGATGGAAAGCGCCTTCTGGATTTCCGCCAACGCCGCCTCGGGCCATCCTTTCTGGCTCGAAGTAATGCCCAGATAATTGTGGGCGGTCGCGTTGCGAGGATCGAGCTGGATCGCCTGCGTCAGGTACGTCAACGCGTCGTCGTAACGATGCATCCGGTAATAAACGATGCCCAGCGTCGCCAGACAGAACGCGTCCTTCGGCGTGATGGCGAGCGCCTTCTTGAGCGCCACTTCCGCGCTCTTGAGCTTGTCCTGCCGGAAAAGCACCACCCCCTGGTTCGACAACAGGTACGGGTTCTTCGGATCACGGGCGAGCAGTTGCGTGTAGACCCGTTCGGCGTCCGTGTATTTGCCGCGGGCAAAGGCGTCGAGCGCCTCGCGCGCCATCGGTAACAACTCCTCGCTGACGAGCGGCTGCGAACCTGTTACCACCTTCGGCGCGCCGGGAGTGCG
>CALMVM010000344.1:1926-11497 GCA_937873255.1 uncultured Verrucomicrobiota bacterium
CTCCGGGGCTGATGATAGTCGGAGACGGTGGTGTCAGGTTGGCTGTTGCGCTCGGACGCCGTGTTGTCGGCGGCGGTCGGCGGGGGAGTGGCTGACACCGCCGGCTGATCGCCCTGCCGGCCGCTGCCGACCTGCTGGATCGTCACCGCCAGCGACGTGGAAGCCTCCGCGTCGGCAATCGTGACCTGCGGGTCTTTGAACAGCGCGCGCTCCTCGTCCGTGAGCGGGGTCGAGGGACGGCCGAGTTCCTCGATCTGCGCGTTGAGCGTGGTGCTCTGCACGTCGAGGCGGAACAGTTCGTCGTTCAGGAGTTTGCGGGCCGACGCGCGGCGCGACTGCGCCTTGAGTTGATCCAGGACGATCTTCCGTAGGAGTTCGTTCTCGTGGGTCATCTTGGCGAAATCCTCGCCGGTCATGCCCTTGGCCTTCATCTCGTCGAGCTTCTTCGCCCCTTCGTCGAGTTGCTGGCGAAGCTCCGTGACGGTCGTCGCCGAACGGTCGGCCTGGTCGCGGGTGGAGGCGAGTTGGTCGCGCAGGCCAGTCAATTCCTGCTGCATGCCGGCGAGTTCCTCCTTCTTCTTGACCGACTCCTCGGTGAGCGTGGTGATCTGCTTTTCGGCGGCGGTCAACTTGTCGTTGAGGCCCGCATTCTGGGACTGGAGTTCCTCGATCTTGTGGGCAGCGTCGCGAGTAAGTTCGACCTGCGCGGCGGCGGCGTCGCGCTCCTTCGTCAGCACAGCGATCTTTTCCTCGTCCTGGGTGACGCGCGCATCGAACTCCTGCCGGGTCTTCGCCACGTTGTCCATGTCTCCCTGAGCGTGGAGGAGCTGCCGCTTGAGATCCGCCACCTGATCGCGCAGTTCCTTGCGGGTCTGCAACGCTTCGGGACCTTTCGCGGAAATGTCTTTCAGCCGGTCCTCGGCCTTCGAAAGCCGGGTCTGCAATTGGTCCCGGTCCGTCCTGGTCTGGTCGAACTTCTTTTGCGCGGCCTGGGCATCCGCCCGCGCGGATTTCATCTGCGACTCCATCTCGTCGCGCTGCTTGACGAGGTCCTGCCGTTCCTTCTCGGCGGCGGCGGCGGCCTCCTGCTTCTCCTTTTGCATGGCCGCGAGCGCCTTCTTCTTTTCTTCCTGTGCAGCGGTGAGAGACTCGCGGGCGGATTTGAGTTCCTTCTCGGTCTTGGCGAGTTTGCCCTTCAACTCGGAAACGGTCCGGTCGAGCGCCTCGGTGGACACGCTGTTATTAGTGGGCGGAGTGAGGCTGCCGGGAGGGCCGAGGTTGACATCCGGCGCGGGCAGATCGTCGTCGGAAGCCCCCGGCCGGTTGGCCGTGGGCGGAGGCGTGGCGGCTTGCAGCGTGCGGTTTTCCTCCAGACGGCGGATCGTGTCGGTCGTGTTGCGCAGACGATAGCGAACGATCAGCGGCTGCCAGTTGGGATTGGTCTGGGTGAGTTGCGAGAGCAGACTCGCGGCGAATCGATACTTGGCGAGCGCGGGCGCGCGTTTCCCTTCCTGCTCGAGTTTTTCGGCCTGCTGGACGGACGTGTACGCCTTGAGGAAAACTTCGGACGGATCGTTCGTGTTCACGCTTTCCTGCTGCGCCGACCCATTGCGCGGATCGACGGTCTGCGCGCCGCCGACCGCACCAAAGCTCAGCGAGGCCAGCGCACCCAACAA
The DNA here is from genome assembly GCA_937873255.1 of uncultured Verrucomicrobiota bacterium. Taxonomy (GTDB): domain Bacteria; phylum Verrucomicrobiota; class Verrucomicrobiia; order Chthoniobacterales; family SZAS-18; genus CAHJWO01. The sequence continues at coordinate 3,603 of CALMVM010000344.1, forward strand.
CACGCATTTGGATGACAGGCCGCCACGCCAGCTATTCACGGGGGACCAACGCGCATCGGTCATCGCGTCACGCAGGAAACGGGGGATGTTCATGAATGAAAAACAAGACGGTTCACCCGGGGAAGGGGAACTCGCCGGGAAAGCGTTTAGGGAAGAAACCGCGACGCTTGGTGGCAATTTATATCACAGGGCGGCCGGGTTGACAGCGCAAAGTGCGCACCCTACATTGGAGCGCGAAGATTGTTCCCCCGGAGGAACCTCATTTGCCTCGCGTGCAAAGCGTTTTGGATAGCCCTGTTCTCGTTCTCAACCGGCTCTGGCAGGCCGTCAACATTTGCAGCGCGCGGCGTGCCTTCAACCTGCTCTACGAGGGCCATGCGCAGGTCGTCGCTGCCGACGATAGCGAGCGCAACTTCCTGACGCACGACTTCGAGAGCTGGCGCGATCTGTCGGAGCGTTCGCCGGAGTCCGTGATGATCCAGGGCGTCTCGCTCAAAATCCGGGTCCCTCGCATCATCGTGCTGATGTTCTTCGACCGGCTGCCGAAGAAGGAGGTCAAGTTCACGCGGCACAACATCTTCGAGCGCGATGGGAATACCTGTCAGTATTGCGGCCGGACCTTCGACCGGCGCGACCTGAACCTCGACCACGTGATCCCGCGCGACAAAGGCGGCCTGACCACCTGGGAAAACATCGTTTGCTCGTGCGTCCGCTGCAACACCCGCAAGGGCAATAAACTCGCGCACGAGGTCAACATGGCGCTTATCCGCAAGCCGAAGCGTCCCAAGTGGCGGCCCTTCGTCCACCTGAGTTGGGGGGGCGTCCACGACGACAGTTGGCGGCACTTCGTGGACGTGGCCTACTGGAACGTCGAACTGGGCGACTAGCGCGTACCGGACTTTCGAGCTTCCGTGCGCCCTACGGATGATGCGCCATCGCGACGGGCGCGTCGGTCGAGGAAACCGTCGGCTTCGCCAAGCCACCGCCCAAAGCGGGCAACGGATAGATTCCAAGCACGAAGATCGCCGCGATCAGGATGGCAATCGTGATCTTCGAGACCAGGCCGACCGGGATCGGCGCGGCGGCCTCCTGGCCCACCGCGGTTGATTGGAAGTACATCGCCCGCACGACGCGCAGGTAATAATAAAATCCGCATCCCACCGTGATGACGCCGATGGCACACAGCAGAAACTGTTTTTGCGCCAACGCCACGTAGAACACGAGGAACTTGCCGATGAACCCGGCCGTCAACGGCAAGCCTGCCAGGGAGGCCATCGCCGTCAGCATGGCGAACGCGAGGAACGGCGAGCGCTTGGACAGGCCATTGTAATCGGCGATGTCGTCGCCCGCCGAGTGGTTGGCGACGATGATCATCACGAGGAAAGAAAGCAGCGTCATCGGCAGATACGCCGCGAGGTAGAAGGACACCGCCTCGCTGGGCAACACACCAACTGAAGCGGACGGCGAGGCGTTCATCGACGCGGCACTGGCGACGGCGATGAGCAGATACCCGGCGTGCGCGATACTCGAATAGGCCAGCAGGCGCTTGAGATTGTTTTGCGGAAGGGCGGCGAGGTTGCCGTAGATCAGCGTCGCGGCGGCAATCGTCACGAGCAGTCCGCTGATCTTGCCCGCGATGGCCTGCGCGTAGAAAAACGCCAGCAGCACCCGCATGAACACGATGAACCCGGCCGCCTTCGACCCGACCGACAGGAAGGCCGCCACCGGCGTCGGCGCGCCTTGATAAACGTCGGGCACCCAAATCTGGAACGGCACTGCCGCGATCTTGAAACCGAGCGCCACCGTGATCAGAAAAAAAGCGAACATCACCGGGGCCGTGCTCACCGTCGCGCCCTCCGGATACAACCGCGCCAGCGCGACGGAAACCGCCGCGAGGTTGGTCTGGCCCGTGATGCCGAAAATCCACGTGATGCCGTATACCAGGAACCCGGTCGAGAGCGCCCCGAGGATGAGATACTTGACCCCCGCTTCGAGCGACGCCGCGTTGCGCCGCGTGTAGCTGACCAGCACGTAGAAGGAAATCGTGACGAGTTCGAGCGAAACGAAAATCATCACGAAGTCCACCGCCGAGACCATCCACATCAGGCCCGCGCAGGTCAGCACCGGCAAGGCGAGGAACTCGCCGAGGCCGCCGTGTTTGCTTGCGCCCGGGGTGAACTTGCGGATGACGCCCAGGTACTCGACCGACATCAGGAGGACAACGGCGGTCGTGATCAGCGCGAAGCGTTTGAAGAACAACGCCGGGGCATCCAGGCTGTAAAACGATTGGTAGGAAGAGGTAAGGTCCGAGTTGGACAATGTCACCGAGACCGGGTGCGCCGAGTAACTGGCAGCCAGCACGACGAGCAATCCGGCAACGCCCGTCCACGCGAGGACGCGCTTGTCCCCGTTGATGAACAGTTCGGCAAGCAACAGCAGCAGGCCCAGTCCGAGAACCGCGGCTTCCAAAATATACGGAGGCAGGTGCATAAACAAAGGGCCCGATGCGCGGAAGCCGATCAACTACGAGGCTCCGCTCCGGCGGCGGGTAAGGTGGCGGTCGGCGCGGATGTGCCGCTGCCGGCATCGGACCGGGTGCCGGGCGCGCCGGCCGGGATGGCGTCGATGATGGAAGGCCTGAGCGCGTTGACCAGAACGCCCGGTTTAAAGCCGACGAGCACCAACCCGAAAATCAAAATCACCAACGCCCAGCGACGGCCGCCGACAAGGTCCGCGTACGCCCCCGGCGGCGCGGCCGGGATATTTTCCTCCGTCACGCGCGCCTCGCCGAGAAACACCCGTCGGTATGCGCGGAGCATGTAGACGGCGGACATTACCACTCCCCAAAGCGCGACAATCGTGGCGATCTGGTGGTGGTCGAACAGCTTGGTCATCATCCGCGCGCGGTGATCCTCCGCGCCGAACGCACCGAAGAAAACCATCACTTCCGACGCGAAGTTCGCAAAGCCCGGCAGCCCGATGGACGCAAACAGCCCGAGGCCGAACGCCAGTGCCAGGAACGGCATCGTACGCGCGAGCCCGCCGAGTTCGTCCATGCGCAGGGTGCCGGTGCGCGTCCGCAATTCCCCGGCCACCGCAAAGAGCACCGCGATGGAAAGCCCGTGCGCGAACATCAGCGTCGCCGCGCCGGTCAGGCCGATGAGGTTCAGGCTGGAGATGCCCAGGAAAATGTACCCCATGTGCATCACGCTCGAATAGCCGAGCATCAGGTCGAGGCGTTTCTGCGCGATGGTCACGAAACCGACGTAGAGAATGTTCCCCGCCAACAGGATGAGCAGGAGGTTCATCCAGTGATGCATCCCGTCGGGCAGCAGCGGAACGGCGATGCGGATCAAGCCGTAGAGGCCGAATTTCTTGAGCACGCCCGCATGCAGCATCGCGGCCGGTGTCGGCGCGGTGGCGTATGCCGACGGTGCCCAAGTATGGAACGGGAACAGCGAGATCAACGTCCCGAAACCGACCAGTACCAATGGGAAGATCCAGTTTTGGGTCGCGTGGCTGAGCGGATGATCGAGCGCGGCCAGTTTCGTCAGATCGAACGTGCGGTCGGCCTCAGGCAGGTTCACGTACAGTCCCACGAGTCCGAGCAGCAGGATGAAGCTGCCCACCGCGAGGTAGATCGTGATTTTCCACGCGGCGGCGACGCGGTCCTCGCCGTGCCCCCAGATGCCGATCAGGAGGAAAGTCGGGATGAGAGCCAATTCGTGGAACGCGTAGAAAAAGAACAGGTCGAACGAAATGAAGGCCCCGATGGCCCCCGCCGCGATGAACAACAGGCACGCATAGAAGCCGTTCGCGCCCTGTTCCATTTTCGGCGACACCCAGACGGCGCTCAACGTCACCAGGCTGGTGAGCACGACCATCATCAGACTCAGACCATCGAGGCCGAGGCGGAAATTCAGGTCGAGCGCCGGGATCACCGGGAACATGACGTACGAAAACGCCTTCCGGTATTCCAGATAGTCCGCGCAGAGCAGCCCCACGAAAATCACGTTGAACCACGCCGCGATCATCGACGTGCGCCGCGCGGGCGCGCCGAAGAGGACCGCCAGCGCCGCGACGAGCGGCACGAAAAGCACCAGCGGCAACAGGCTCTCGCCGATAGACATGATTTGCGTGTCGTGAGGCATAGGAAACGGCTCGGGATTACGAAATGGCGAGATAAACGAGGATCACCACCCCGATGCCGAAAAAGAACGCGTACGCCTGGAGATTGCCCACTTGCAGGAACCGCAGCACGAAGCCGGTCCCCCACGTCGCGCCGCTCAGGCCGCGCACGCCGAGGCCGTCGATGATCCAACGGTCGAACCACGCCGCGACGACCGCGAGCGTGTCCTGCGTGCGCCGCACCATCGCCGCGTAGAACTCGTCGACATAAAATTTCCGGCGCAGCACCGAGATGTGCAACGGGTCGCTCGTGCGGCCGCGATAGAGCAGAAAGCCGCAGAACAGTCCGAGCAAAAATGCCGCGATGGCCAGGTACGGCACCGACGCCACCAGCCAACCGTGCGCTTCCTCACCGGATGCTTCGGCCGGGTGCAGCATCGGGTTCCTCACGAAACTGTATCCTGCGATCACCGACGGCACGGCCAAAATCGCCAGCGGCCACGACATGACCGCCGGCACCTCATGCGCGTGCGCGACCACCTTGGAGTTCGTCTGGTTGAGGAACACCACGATGAACAGCCGCGTCATGTAAAACGCCGTCAGAAACGCCACGAAGATTCCCAGCAGGCAGATCGCCGGATGCCGCCCCGCCATCGCCTCAAGGATCTGGTCCTTGCTGAAAAACCCGCTGAAGAACGGACAACCCATCAGCGCGAGCGTCCCGATGAGGAACGTCCAATACGTGACGGGCATCTTCGTGCGCAGGCCGCCCATCTTCCAGATGTTCTGCTCGTGGTGCATCGCATGGATGATCGCACCCGCCCCGAGGAACAGCAGCGCCTTGAAAAACGCGTGCGTGAAGAGATGGAACATCGCCGCGTCACCGGCGGAGCACCCGACCGCGCAGATCATGTAGCCGAGTTGCGAGAGCGTCGAATACGCCAGGATGCGTTTGATGTCGCTCTGCTGCGTGGCGATCAACGCCGCGAACACCGCCGTGACGATCCCGACCCAGGCGATCACCTCGCAGGCCCCCGGCACCATGATGAGCAGGAATCCGATGCGCACGAGCAGGTACACGCCCGCCGCAACCATCGTCGCCGCGTGGATCAGCGCGGACACCGGCGTCGGGCCCTCCATGGCATCCGGCAACCAGACATGCAGCGGCACCTGGGCCGACTTGCCCATCGGTCCGCAGAAGATCAAAAGGGCCGTGACCGTCAGGTACGGCACCCATTGATGGAAGCCGCCGGGAGTCAGCGCTGCGTCCGTGAGGGCGACGAACGCCCCCTTGAAGTCGAGGTGGCCATGGTGCTCCGGGTCCACCTGCATGGTGAAGCGCCACAGCATCAGGATGCCGATCATGAAACCGAAGTCGCCGATGCGGTTGACGAGGAACGCCTTGTTCGCCGCGTCGGCCGCCGCCGGGCGCTCGTACCAGTGGCCGATGAGCAGGTAGCTGCTCACGCCGACGAGTTCCCAGAAGATAAACATCATGATGAAGTTGTCCGCCATGACGATGCCGAGCATCGAGAACATGAACAGCGACAACCCGCCGAAATACCGCGCCATGTCGCGGTCCTCGTGCATGTAGCCGAGCGAGTACACGTGGACGAGCAGGCCCACGAACGTCACGATGAAAAGCATCGGTCGGCTCAGCGAATCGATGGTCAGCCCGAAGTCGATTTGCAGCAGGCCGTCTCCGAAGTTGATCCACGAAATCCGGTGGTGCGCGTCGGGCGAAGCGAGCAAAAGACAACTCGCCACGAACGACAGCGCCACCGCCAGCACCGACACGTACGCGCTCGTCGTCCGGCTCCCGCGCGTCACCAACAAAATCAGTAGCGCGGCCACCAGCGGACTGAAAAGGACCAGCCAGGGCAACCAAGGCAAGTGATGCACAGCCTCCGTACCGTCGGCGAGTTGGACGGCTGTATCACGGATGAGCCAAGGGATGGAATACATGGAGCCGGTGAACTTGAGAAAAACAACCGCCGTGAACGCCGGTCAGAATTGCAGCTTGTTGATGTCGTTGACCTGCACGGTCTGTTTCGCGCGATAGAGCGCCACGATGATCGCCAAGCCCACCGCGACCTCCGCCGCCGCGACCGTGATGATGAAAAACACGAGGACCTGCGCGTTGTAGTTCGGCGTGCCCTGCGGCGTCGGGTTGAAGCGCGAAAATGCTACCAGCGAGAGATTCGCGGCGTTGAGCATCAACTCCAGGCACATAAAAATGATGATGATGTTGCGCCGCAGCAGCACGCCCGCGAAGCCGATGCAAAACAGCAGGCCGCTGACCAGGAGGTAATCGTTGAGCGTGACCACGGAGGTAAGTTATTCCAGTTCCCGTTTGCTGAGGACGACGCATCCGACGGTCGCCACCAGAATCAGCGTGCCGACAATCTGGAGCGGCAAGTTATAATTGCTGAAGAGCAAGCGTCCCACGCTCTGCACGTCGTTGACCGGACCGGAAAGTTCCGGTGCGGTGGCGTGGCCCGGCGCGAAGTTGTTGAGCACATGCACCAGCGCGCCCGCGAACAACAGGGCGATCAGCGTGCCGCCACCGATGACGATGGGGTTCGCCTTGCGACGATGCCTGGCGCGCAGGTCCAACAGCATGATGATGAAGAGAAACAGCACCATCACCGCGCCCGCGTAGACGAGCACCTGAATCACAGCGATAAAAAACGCGTCGAGCGAGACAAACAAAGCCGCCAGCGCGATGAAGCAAACAACCAGGCTCAGCGCGCTCGACACCGGGTTGGGTTGGACAATGACCGAGACGCCGAAAATCAGCATCGCCAAGGCAAAGCTCCAAAAAAGCAGCGGGCTCATGAGCGAAGGGGAGGGGGCGTTACTTCTTGTCGTTCCACTTGTGGACGAGGCCCGTTTTCAGGCCGCCGATCTCGTAGAGCTTTTCTTTGTCGTGAACCATTTCCTCGCGGGTCAGTCCCGTGATGGCGTACTGCTTTTGCAGGAAGATCGCCGACTCCGGGCAGACCTCTTCGCACAGTCCGCAATAGATGCAACGGATCATGTCGATGTCGAACGCCGCCGGGTATTTCTCCACCTTGCGGAATTTGTCGCCCTCGGCGATCTCGCCTGGCTTGATCGTGATGGCGCGCGGTGGGCAGATGAACTCGCAAAGCTGGCAGGCGACGCAACGCTCGCGGCCGTGCTCGTCTTTTACCAGCGCGGGCGCACCCCGGTAGTAATCGGGCAGGTGGCTGTCCCATTTTTCCTCCGGGTACTGCATGGAGGTGTCCTTGGTCTTGCCGGTCAGCATGCGGAAGAAGTGCCGCGCGGTGATGAGGAGACCGCTGACAATCGCCGGGACGTACAGCTTTTCCTTCAGCGTTAATTTGGGCCGACTGATCGTAATTGCCATAAAAGGGAGTGAGATGCGGTCGGCTGATTACTTCACGTACGCGACGATGAACGCGGTGAGGATGATATTAACTAAAGCGGCCTCGAAAAACACGATCCAGCCGAGCCTCATCAACTGGTCGTAGCGGAAACGCGGCAGCGTCCAGCGTACCCAGATGAAAAACAACAGCAGGCCGCTGACTTTGCCGAAAAAACAAACGATGTTGGCGAGGCCCCAGAGGGTACCGACGAACCCCGGACCAGCGTGATCAGCCATGAACGGGATGTTCCACCCGCCCAAAAATAACGTCACGATGAGCGAACATCCGGTGATCATCGCCGCGTATTCGCCGAGGAAGAACAGCGCGAATTTCATCGACGAATATTCGGTGTGGTAG